>NZ_JBHWVM010000019.1:0-100338 GCF_042736805.1 Streptomyces sp. NPDC060031 | reverse complement strand
ACGTCTCCTACGACCCCTTCAACCGACCACTGGACCTGCTGAACATCCCCTGACCAGCCGGTCTACATAAGCACCGCGACTTTGAAACGCCCCTGGCCCGAGGGTGCGGTGGTGTTCTCGGTGGACGAGAAGTCCCAGATCCAGGCCCTGGACCGGTCCCAGCCGGTCCTGCCGACCGGGCGGTCGAGTTCAAGAAGTCCCTGATCAGGATCGACAAGGAGGTGCCCGAGCATCTCCCGGTACGGATGATCACCAACGGTGCAGTGGACCGCACCGTCTACCGGTGGATCGCTGACGAGCAGAGCCGTTCCACCGTCAAGAACACCATCGCCGTCCTCGTTCGCGTGATGGAGCAGGCTGTCCGAGACGGGCTCATCAAGGTCAACCCTGCCCGGGTCAGCGGCTGGCAACGGCAGTACCAGTTGGTCGAGGACGAACTCAACGACCCGCGTGCGCTCGCCCTGCCCGACTGGGAGACTCTCCAGGCCCTCGCCAAAGCCCTGGTGGCCCGCTCGCATGGTGAATACACGGGTTGGGGTGACGTCGTCACATTCACGGCCTCCACGGCAGCCCGCATCGGCGAGGTTTCCGGAGTCCGCGTCAAGGACATCGACACCGACAGCTGGATCTGGACCGTACGCCGACAGACCATCCCTGCCCCGGGCGGGCTGGTCGACAAGGGCACCAAGGGCAAGCGGGCCCGCAAGGTACCCCTCATCGAGGAAGTACGGCCGATGGTTGCCCAGCGGCTGCTGGCCGTCGGCAATGACCCCGATGCCCGGATCTTCTTCGGACCGCGCGGCGGTCGCATCTCCACTGCGGTCCTGCGCGACGCCACTCATTGGGACGACGTCGTCACGGAGCTCGGCTTCGAACACCTCCGACGGCACGACCTGCGCCACACCGGACTGACCTGATTCGCCGACGCCGGCGTGCCGCTCCACGTCCTACGCAAGATCGCCGGACACGGCTCGCTGACCACCACTCAGCGCTACCTGCGCCCCGACGCCGGCCAGATCACCGCAGCTGGTGCCGCGCGGTCTGCGCACCTCATGGCGCTCCGTGCACCTCGTTCGCTGCCAGTCACGGCCGTTACCGCCGTCTGACCCGCAGTGGCCGCCCTGGTCCCCAACTGGTCCCCCAAAAACGATCAAAGGGCCGTTTTGGATTGCTCCAAAACGGCCCCTGACCTGCGACTCTTTCGAGTCGGGACGACAGGATTTGAACCTGCGACCCCTTGACCCCCAGATGGCTGCGCCAGGGCAATAATCAGGACATCCAGCGCTATTTGAGGGCGGGGAACGTGCATGGATGCACGTGCCGTGCACCTGCGGGCGCCGGCGCTGGTCCCCAACTGGTCCCCAACCAGTCGTCACCCCGAGGCGCCACTCGGGAGGTTCGGACGGATTGGGCGGGCCCCGCACGCCCTGGGCTTTCGCTTGGCGCACGGGCGGCCGGACCTGGTGCGGGACTGCGCCCGGTGGACAGCCCAGGGAGACACTTCGGTTCCTGCCGTTCAGCCGGAACGCGGTGCGATTGCCGGGTGAGCGGGCAGACCTCAGCGTGCCGATATGGTCGAGAGACGAACGGTCACGACGCAGGCCGGCCGGTGGCTTCTGATCGCCAACGGTGTGCTGACGCTGCCACGACACCCGGGATGGCCTTCTTCGCGGGGCCGACGCCCGCCCATCCGTGTCCGGGCGGGCGATTCCTGTGCGCGCGCGATAGGCTGTTCGGTGGAAGGGCAAGCTCTCCGGGCGATGTTTCAGACCTGCTTGCGCTATTCGTAACGATCACTCGTACCTATGGAGAGCTTTGCCGAGCGGGCGTGTCATCCCCGCATTCGAAGGCTGGGCAGCGGCCGAATTCCCTGTACCGAAGGCTGCCTGGCGGTATGCCCGCCGCCGTGGCGCCGCCTCAGGGCCCGCAGCTCTGCAGGCCCTGAAATGGAGGGCCGAGATGAGAGTTGTCGTAGATCTTTCCCGATGCCAAGGGTATGCGCAGTGCGCGTTCCTGGCCCCGGACGCTTTTCGGATGCATGGCGAGGAAGCGCTGATGTATGACCCGACCCCCGACGACGCCCAGCGCGAGCAGGTGATGCGCGCCGCGGCAGCCTGCCCGCTCCAGGCCATTCTGGTCGACCAGTTGGAGGAGCGGGACGCACCGACGGAGGCGTCGCGCTCATGACCGGCGCCGACACCCTGCAGGGGTTCAAGCGTGACGGCCGCATCGTGATCGTGGGGGCGTCACTTGCGGGACTGCGGGCCGCGGAGGCTCTGCGCAATGAAGGGTTCACCGGGTCGTTGACGATGATCGGTGACGAGCTGGGCGAGCCCTATGACCGGCCCCCGCTGTCCAAGCAGGTGCTGACCGGGTGGGTGCCGGCCGGAGGCACCACGCTGCCACGCCGTCGTGAAATCGACGCGGAGTGGCTTCTGGGCGTGCCCGCCAGCGGGCTGGACATGGCGGCCAACCGCGTGCATCTCGCCGACGGCCGCGAGATTCCCTTCGACCGAGTGCTGATCTCCACCGGGGTACGAGCCCGGCCCTGGTTCGTCGAGACCGAGGCGGCCCTGGACGGCGTGTTCGTCGTCCGCACGCGCGAGCACGCCGAGAGCCTGCAACGGGCCATCGCCGCCGGTCCGTCCCGCGTACTGGTCATCGGTGCGGGCTTCACCGGCTCCGAGATCGCCTCCATCTGCCGCGAGCGGGACATCCCGGTGACCGTCGCCGAGCTCGGGCCGTCCCCGCTGGTCGGGGCGCTCGGCGCCATGATCGGTGAGGTCGCGGCGGGCATGCAGCGCGCTCACGGTGTCGACCTGCGCTGCGGTGCCAAGGTCACCCAACTGGAGGGCGACGCACAGGGGCACTTCCGCCGCGCTCACTTCGCCGACGGCAGCACGATCGACGCCGACGTGGCGGTGGTGGCGCTCGGCGGCATCCGCAACACCGAGTGGCTGAAGGACTCAGGACTGGCGGCAGGCATATGGGGAATCGCCTGCGACGCCGGTTGCCGCGCCCTCGACATCAACGGCCTGGTCACCGACAACATCTTCGTCGCCGGAGACGTGGCACGCTGCCCGAACCCGATCTACGAGTACCGGCTCCTCTCACTGGAGCACTGGGCCAACGCCGTGGAGCAAGCCGAAGTCGCGGCGCACAACATGGTCAGCGCCCAGGCGGACCGCTGGCCCCACCTGTCCATCCCGGCATTCTGGTCGATCCAGTTCGGCGTCAACATCAAGTCCGTCGGTGTGCCGACCTTCGCCGACGAGGTCGTCATCACCCAGGGATCAGTGTCCGACCACCGTTTCGTCGCCGCATACGGCTACCAAGGCCGCGTCACCGCCGCAGTCAGCTTCAACAACGCGAAGTGGCTGGACCACTACCGGCAGCTGATCGAGACGGCCGCGCCCTTCCCGCCGCCCTGCCCCACGCCGGACCAGCCCGCCGACGCGAAACCGGTGCCCGTCGACTTCCCCGGCCCCACCCTGCTCGCTGCGGGCGCCACGGTGGTCGTCACCGGCCATGACCCGGCAGAACGGCGCGTCACAGCCGTGCGGCACAACCGTCGGAGGTAGAACGACATGACCACGACCGAGACGCCCGACATCCTGCACCGGATCCTCGACTATTCCACCCGGGCCGACCCGTACCCGCTGTACGCCGAACTGCGCAAGACCCCGGTGGCCCTGCAGGAAGACGGCAGCTACGTCATCAGCACCTACCGCGAGATCATGGGCATACTGCACGACCCGCACCTGAGTTCCGACGTCCGCAACCTGGTGCGGCCGATGGCCGCGGCCAAGGGACGCACCACGCCGACGTTCATCAACACCGACCCGCCCGAGCACGACCGCATGCGGCGCCTGGCCATGCGCCACTTCGGCCCCCCGCACACCCCGGGGCTGGTGGACGGCATGCGACCCGACCTGACCGCCATCGTCAGCGGCCTGATCGACGACTTCGCGGGCAAACAGCAGATCGACGTCGTCGACGACTTCGCCTACCCGTTCCCCGTCAGCGTGATCTGCCACCTGCTCGGCGTGCCACACGAGGACGAACCACGGTTCCACCAGTGGGTGAACGCCATCATCGACTCGCTCGACTACAACCCCAAAACCGACCCGCAGGAGAAACTGGACAACGGCCTGCAGGCCAACAAGGACATGGAGCAGTACCTCGGCGGACTGCTGGAACCACGCCACGACCGGCCCGGCGACGACCTGCTGTCACGGCTGGCCACCGATGACGGGCCCGACGGGCGGATGACCGACGAGGAAATCGTCAGCACCGCCCACCTGTTGCTCATCGCCGGCCACGAGACCACCGTCAACCTCATCGCCAACGGCATGCTGACCCTGCTGCGCCACCCGGAGATCCTGCAGCGGCTGCGCGACGAACCGGACCTGATCGCGCCGCTGGTCGAGGAACTGCTGCGCTACGAGCCCCCCGTGCACATCATTCCCTGGCGGGCGGCCTACAGCGACATCACCATCGCCGACACCGTCATCCCCGAGGGCTCGCAGATCATGCTCATGCTCGCCTCGGGCAGCCGCGATCCCGACCGATTCCACGAACCCGACCGCTTCGACCCCGACCGGCAGGACAACCAGCACCTCGGGTTCGGCAGCGGCATCCACCTGTGCTTCGGCGGCCCGATGGCCCGGCTGGAGACCCAGATCGCGCTGACCGAGCTGGTACGCCGCCTGGACCGGCCCAGACTGGTCGCCGACCCACCGCCGTACCGGCCCAGCCCGGTCCTCCGAGGTCCGATTCATCTGCACATCGAGCAGGGTTGACGGTCGGCGGCGCCAGCCTGGTCGGCGAAACGGCAGGCCACCGTCCCTTCCCCACCGCCCTAAGGAAACCAAGATCCGGACCACCTATGCCTTCCACCGTCGGCCGCGAACGTGTCTATCGCCGCTGCGGCTGCAGGGACCCCCACCGCCACCAGCTCGGCGCACACTGCCCTCACGTGCTCACCAACAGTGAGCACGGCACCTGGACCTTCGCTGTCGACGTCCCCAGCCCAGCCCGTCGGCGGACGACCATCCGCCGGGGCGGCTTCGTCGACCACGACGCCGCTGAGACCGCGCTCCACCAGTTCCTCGAAGGCGAGGCCGGCGGGTTCGACGCGGACCCCAACCAGACCGTCGCCGACTACCTCGACTCATGGCCGGCGGCAAAGGCCCTCGTGCTGAAGCCGACAACGATGGCCCGGTACCGCGACTACGTTCACAACGACCTCGTCCCCGCGTTCGGCACCCTCAAGCTCGACCAGCTCGCCGCCGGCCGCGGCAAGACCACCCTCTACCGATGCCTGGCCACCCTCTCCAGCGCTCTCGGCGACGCGGTCCGCCAACACCGCCTCCCCCACAACCCGGCCAGTCCCGCCGTCCTACCGCGACCGCCGGCGCCGGAACGACGCATCTGGACGGCAAAGGAGGCCGCCCGCTTCCTCGCGTACTGCCGTCAGGCAGATCCCGAGATGGCCGACCTGTTCGAGGTACTCATCGGCACCGGCATGCGCAAGGGCGAAGCGCTTGGCCTCCACTGGGACGACGTCCACCTGACGGAAGGTGTGCTCTACGTGCGCTGCACCCTCTCCGCGATCGACAACAACCGGCTGGTCATCACGACGCCGAAGACCCGGTCGAGCCGCGGCTGGGTCGCCATCTCACCCCGCGTCGCCACCGCCCTCCGGCACCGTGCACAAACAACGCCCCGAACACGCGGAGATCCCGACGACCCGTTCGCCGGACTCGTCTTCTGCCGACCCGACGGCCGACCGCTCGGACCACACCAGGTTCTGGACCGGCTCCGCCGACTCTCCGCCGAAGCCGGCGTCCCCAGGATCACGGTCCACGACCTGCGTCATCTGGCCGCGACCATCACCATCACCGCGGGCGTGCCGCTGACCGTGGTCTCCAAGACGCTGCGGCACTCCACCCTGTCGACCACCGCCAACATCTACAGCCACCTCACCCAGCAGGCAGCCCGAGAAGCCGTCGACATCATCGACCACACGCTCACCGGAGCCGAGAAGGCCAGCCACCCAACGGGCCGTGCGGCGTGGCTGCGACCACCACGCGACCACATCCACCGGCTCCGCGAGGCTGTCCGCCGACTCCGCTCCCCCGCGCCGCCGGCCTTCAGCGCTACGGCCGCCCGACCACAGACTGGACGTGCGACCACACTGCGACCACCATGGCTCCGGACGCACGAAAGGCCGTCCTCTCATTAGTGAGAGAACGGCCTCCGACCTGCGTAAACGCTGGTCGGGACGACAGGATTTGAACCTGCGACCCCTTGACCCCCAGTCAAGTGCGCTACCAAGCTGCGCCACGTCCCGATGTGCTTCTGATCTGGGGTTTCCCCCGTCCCGGCGGCACATGCAGAACATTACCCCACGCAGAGGGGTGTGCATGCACCGGTAATCGGGGCGGGGCAGGATGAGGGGGTGAACGCACGGGATCGGGACGGTGAGGGGCGGGCGCGCAGTGCGCGGCCCAGGGACGGGCTGGGGCGGCCGCTGCCGTACGGGGCTCCCGGGGTGGAGCGGCAGCCCGAGGGGGTGGTGCGGTCGCCCGGCGAGAGCGTGGCGCAGGCGCAGCGGCTGCTGGACGCCGGGATGCCGTTCCACGCGCACGAGGTGTTCGAGGACGCCTGGAAGTCCGGGCCCGAGGAGGCGGCCCCGCTGTGGCGCGGCCTCGCGCAGCTCGCGGTCGGGCTGACGCACGCCGCGCGCGGGAACGCGGTCGGCGGGGCGCGGCTGTTGCGGCGCGGGGCCGGTGCGCTGGCCGGGGCGGACACGGTGGCCGCGGGCCTCGCGTCGGCGTACGGGATCGACGTACCGGGGCTGATCCGCTGGGCCGGAGAGCTGGCCCAGCGGGTGGACGAGGGCGCGGCGGTCGAGGCGGCGGCGGAGGCCCCCAGGTTGGCCCTCTAGGAGGCGGCGGGCTGGAGGAGGTCCCAGCGGTTGCCGTACAGGTCCTCGAAGACCGCGACCGAGCCGTACGTCTCGTGGCGCGGCTCCTCCAGGAAGCGGACGCCCTCGGCGGTCATGCGGGCGTGGTCGGCCGCGAAGTCGGCGGTGTAGAGGAAGAAGCCGACCCGGCCGCCGGTCTGGTCGCCGACCCGGGAGCGCTGGGCGTCGTCCTTGGCGCGGGCCAGCAGCAGCGCGCTCTCCTTCGCGCCCGGCGGGCGGACGACGACCCAGCGGGAGCCGTCCGGGCGGGCGGTGTCCTCGGCGAGGTCGAAGCCGAGGGCGCGGGTGTAGAAGTCGATAGCCTCGTCGTAGTCGTTGACGACCAGGGCGGTGAGGGCGATGTGGGAGGGCATGACCCTATTGTGCGCCGAGGAGTACGACCTCCAGGGTGCGGGGGCCGTGGACGCCCTCCACCCGGTCGAGTTCGATGTCGCTGGTGGCGGAGGGGCCGGAGATCCAGGTCAGCGGGCGCGTCGGGTCGAGCAGCGGCAGGGCCTGCGGTACGGAGTCCACCACCTGGTCCGGGACGCGGACCACGCAGATGTGGTGGTCGGGGACAAGGGTGATGCGGCGGCGGCCCTGCGCCGGACCGCCGTCGAGGACGATGGTGCCGGTCTCGGCGATGGCCAGGGCGCAGCCGGTCACCACACTGTCCACGGCGTCCAGTTCGTACGGGGTGGCGCCCGCGCGGTCGTGGACCCGGACCGGGTCGGCCGCGCTCAGCCAGTGCGGGGGCAGCCCGGGCGGGACGAGCACCGTCCGCGCGCCCCGCTCGGCCAGGAGCCGTGCGAGCAGGAGCGCGAGGCCGTCCTCGCGGGCGCGGTGGACCCTCGCCCGGTATTCGGACAGGTTCGCGGCGAGGAGGTCGGCGGTCTCGGCCGGGGTGCGCAGGCCGTGGACCCGGAGGTAGTCCCGGGGGATCTCCGGGTCGGGGCCGGTCGGCTCCGCCACCGCCCGGCGGATGCGGCCCAGGATGCGGTCCTTGCTGCTCATCGGCCCGTGCCCCGCTCTCGCGCCCACCAGTCGCGGAAGGATTCCGCCGGGATGTCCGGCAGCTCGCGGCTATCGGTCCACGCCCGCCCCGGCCCCGGCAGCCGGCGCGGGCGAAACCGCCGGGCCCGGGTCAGCAGCCGCTCCCCCGCGCGCAGCGCGCCCGGGTGGTCCAGCACGAGGCGGGCCGCGCGCATGGCGTAGCGCTCGGCGGCGTGCCCGCGCGCGGGGCGGATGCGGACCCGGACGCCTTCGCGGGTCGCCGGGCCGCCCTGGGCCACCCGTTCGCGCAGGTGCACGAGTACCTCGGGGATGTCGATGGCGACCGGGCAGACCTCGTAGCAGGCCCCGCACAGGGTGGAGGCGTAGGGCAGCGAGGCGTCGATCCCGCTCGCGGTGCCGCGCAGTTGGGGGCTGAGGATGGCGCCGATGGGGCCGGGGTAGACGGAGCCGTAGGCGTGGCCGCCGGCGCGTTCGTAGACGGGGCAGACGTTCAGGCAGGCGGAGCAGCGGATGCAGCGCAGGGCCTGGCGGCCGACCTCGTCGGCGAGGGTGTCGGTGCGGCCGTTGTCGAGGAGGACGAGGTGGAAGGCGGTGGGGCCGTCGCCGTCGGTGGTGCCCGTCCACATGGTCGTGTACGGGTTCATCCGCTCGGCCGTGGAGGAGCGCGGCAGGGTCTGGAGGAAGATCTCCAGGTCGCGGAAGGTGGGCACCACCTTTTCGATGCCCACCACCGAGATGAGCGTCTCGGGCAGGGTCAGGCACATCCGCCCGTTGCCCTCGGACTCGAAGACGACCAGGGTGCCGGTCTCGGCGACCATGAAGTTGGCGCCGGACACGGCGACTTTGGCGCGCAGGAACTTCTCGCGCAGGTGGAGGCGGGCCGCCTCGGCCAGTTCGCGCGGGTCGTCGCCGAGCTCCTGCGGCGCGGGCCGTCCCCAACCACCCATCTCCGCGCGGAAGATGTCGCGGATCTCGCCGCGGTTGCGGTGGATGGCCGGGACCAGGATGTGCGAGGGCCGGTCGTGGCCCAACTGCACGATCAGCTCAGCGAGATCGGTCTCGTAGGCGGCGATCCCGGCGGCTTCGAGGGCCTCGTTGAGCCCGATCTCCTGAGTGGCCATGGACTTGACCTTGACCACCTCCCGCTCACCGGTGGCCAGGACCAGCCCGGTCACGATGCGGTTGGCCTCGTCGGCGTCGACGGCCCAGTGGACGGTACCGCCCGCCGCGGTGACGGACTCCTCCAACTGCACCAGGTACCGGTCGAGGTGACGCAGCGCATGGTCCTTGACCGCCTTGCCGGCGGCGCGCAGCCGGTCCCAGTCCGCCAGCTCCGCGACGGCGCGGGCCCGCTTGTCCCGGATGGTGTGCGTGGCGCGGCGGAGGTTGGCGCGCAGTACGTCGTTCCGTACGGCCTCCCGCGCCGCCGCGGGGAAGGCCGGCATGCCCAGATGGGTTCCCGCGGTTCCTGTGGCTCCCCTGTCCGTCATCGCAGCGGTTCCTCCTCGGTCGACGCCAGGATCTCGGCGAGGTGCAGCGCCCGCAGCGGGGCTCCCGTCGGTCCCGTCCGGCGCAGGATGCCGTCCAGGTGGACGAGGCAGGAGTTGTCGGCCCCGCACAGCACGGAGGCGCCGGTGCCCGCCGCGTTGTCGATCTTGTCGGTGCCCATCGCGGCCGACACGTCCGGGTTCTTGACGGCGAAGGTCCCGCCGAAGCCGCAGCATTCCTCGGCCCCGGGCAGTTCGACCAGTTCCAGGCCGCCCACCGCGGCCAGCAGCCGCCGCGGCCGGTCCCCGAGCCCGAGGCCGCGCAGGCCGTGGCAGGAGGGGTGGTAGGTGACGCGGTGCGGGAAGTGCGCGCCGACGTCGACCACGCCGAGCACGTCGACCAGGAACTCGGTCAGCTCGTACACCCGCGGGGCGAGGTCCTCGGCCAGGGCGGTCAGTGCGCCGCCCCGCCCCTCGGCCTCCGCCCTGCGCCCCATCCGCGGGTAGTGCTCGCGGAGCATCGCCGCGCAGGAGCCGGACGGGGTGACCACGTGCGCGTACCCGGCGAAGGCCTCGGCGGTGCGCCGCAGCAGGGGCTCCGCCTCGTGCCGGTAGCCCGTGTTGTAGTGCGGCTGTCCGCAGCAGCCCTGGGCCGCCGGGAAGTCCACCTCCACCCCGAGGCGCTCCAGCAGACGTACGACGGCGACGCCGGTCCGCGGGTACAGCGCGTCGTTGACGCAGGTGACGAACAGGGCGACGCGCATGACGGGCACAATAGCGCCGTGAAGAAGTTCTCAGTGATCGGCATAGGCGCGGGCGACCCGGACCACCTGACCCTCCAGGCGGTCAAGGCGATCGGCGCGGCGGACGCATTCCTCATTCTGGAGAAGGGTGAGGAGAAGGCGGATCTGACCGGGCTGCGGCGCGCGATGCTCGACGCGCACGCCCGCCCCGGCCACCGGCTGGTGGAGGGCCGTGACCCGGACCGGGACCGGACCCCGGACGACTACGCCCCGACCGTGGACGGCTGGCGCAGCGCGCGGGCCGAGATCTTCGAGCGGTTCATCGCCGAGGACCTGGCCGAGGGCGAGACCGGGGCGTTCCTGGTCTGGGGCGACCCGTCCCTCTACGACTCCACGCTCGCGATCCTCGACGAGGTGCTGGAGCACGGCCGCGTCGCCTTCGAGCACGAGGTGGTGCCCGGCATCAGCAGCATTTCCTCGCTGCTGGCCCGGCACCGCACGAACCTGAACCGGGTCGGGCGCCCGGTCCAGATCACCACCGGGCGGCGGCTCGCGGCGGGCTGGCCGCAGGACGTGGACGACGTGGTGGTGATGCTGGACGCGCGGCACGCCTTCACCGCCCACCTCGACCAGGACCTCTACATCTACTGGGGGGCCTACGTCGGCACCCCGGACGAGATCCTGGTCTCGGGCAAGCTGGCGGAGGTCGCCGGCCGCATCGAGGAACTGCGCACCGAGGCCCGCGCCCGCAAGGGCTGGATCATGGACACGTACCTGCTCAGGCGCGGCTGACGTACTCCCCGAAGGCCGCGGCGAGGCGCTCGTACTCCTCGGCGCGGTTGTAGACCTGCGCGCAGATCCGGATCCCGCCGCCGCCCGGCCACGGCCAGATCAGCACCCGGATCCGCAGCCGCGCCGCGAGCTCCTCGCGCAGGACGCGGGCGGCCGCGTGGGTCTCGGCGACGCCGGGCGGCAGCCGCAGAGTGCGCATGGCGAGCCCGTCGGTGTACGGGAGCGGGGTCAGCCCGGGGATCTCGGCGAGCAGGTCCGCGCCGTAGGCGGCCAGCGCGCTGTTGTGGGCCCGGACCTCGGCGGCGCCGAGCCGGTCGAGCAGGTCCAGGCCCGCGGGGGCGGCGAGCCAGCCGGTGTAGTCGGTGGTGGCGCGGTTCTCGACGGACCGCGGGAAGCCGTGCTCGTCCTCCCAGGAGGGTACGAGCGGCCGGATGCGGCCGCGCTGCTCCGGGGCGACGGCCAGGAGGGCGCTGCCGGGCGGGGCGTAGCCCCATTTGTGGAGGTTTCCGAACCAGAAGTCGGCGCCGCCGGCGAGCGGGTCGGCGATCATGCCGGGGGCGTGGGCGCCGTCGACGACGGTGGTGATGCCCCGGTCGGCGAGGTCGGCGAGGAGCCGCGGCGAGGCGATGACCCGGGCGGTGGGCGAGCTGATGTGGTCGAGTACGGCGACCCGCGTCCTCGGGGTGAGTCCGGCCAGCACGGTTTCCCGTACGGCGTCCTCGTCGGGCAGGAGCGGGTCCAGGGCGACGGTGGTGACGGGCGCGCGGCGGGCGGCGGCCGCGACGACGGTGCCGTAGCCGTGGTCGGTGACCAGGATCTCGTCGCCGTCGGCGAGGGGGATGGCGTCGAGGGCGAGGTTGGCGCCTTCGGTGGCGTTGGCGATGAACGCGAGCCCGTCCGGGTCGGCGCCCAGCCGCACGGCGATCTGCCCCCGGGCTTGCGCGAGCCGTTCCGGGACTCCGATGAAGAAGCTGTCGGGGTCGGCGTGCGCCTGCGCGCACAACTCGGCCTGTATCTCCTGCACGGGCAGCGGTACGGCACCGAAGGAGCCGTGGTTGAGGTGGGCGATGTCGGGATCGAGCCGGAACAGGGCCCGCCCGCCGGGGAATTCGGCCGGGTAGCGGGCAGCAGCAGTACGTAGGGACTCGCTCAAGTGGACCTCCGGGGGTGCGGCGCGGTTGTCACTGTGATCATCCCCCGTAACCCGGCGCGAAGGCACGCCGGCAGTGCGCGAGCAGCTCCCGGACGGCGGGGCCGCGGGTGTCCGCCCAGACCAGGGAGAGCAGGGCGGGGATCTCGACGTCGTCGAGGGTACGGGCGACGAGCCGGTCCGCGTAGTGCGCGGCCATGGAGGCGCTGAGCACGGCGACCCCGAGCCCGCGCGCGGCCAGGTCGGCGATGGCGTCGGCGGCGCTGGCCTCCAGGGCGATGGCGGGCTGGATGCCCTGTGCGGCGCAGGCCTGCTCCAAGACGGTACGCAGGCCCGTGCCCGGCGGCATGGACACGACGGGGTGCTCGACCAGGTCGCGGAGGCCGACCCGCTGGCGCCGGGCCAGGGCATGCCCGGGCGGCACGGCCGCGACCAGGCGCTCGCTGATGACGGTCAGCGCCTCCAAGCCCTCGGGGGTGGTGGCCGCGCTGCCGATCAGGGCCAGGTCGACGGCGCCGGCCCGTACCGCGTGGACGAGCCGGTCGGAATTGTCCTCGAGCAGCGAGATCTCCACGCCGGGGTGCGCCCCGTGGAAGGCGGCGAGGGCGTCGAAGAGCGGGGTGACGGTGCAGCCGATGACCATCCCGACCGTGAGGCGGCCGCGGATCAGGTCGGTCACCTCCCCCACCGCCTGCCCGACCGCCCCGGCGGCGGCGAGCGCGGCCCGGGCGTGTTCGAGGGCGGCCTTCCCGGCGGTGGTGAGGGTGGCGGCGCGCCCCGAGCGGTCGAACAGCTCGGCGCCGAGCTCTCGTTCGAGCCGGCGGATCTGGGCGCTGACCCCGGACTGGCTGATGTGCACGCGCTCGGCGGCGCGGGTGAAGTTGCGCTCCTCGGCGACCGCGACGAAGTATTCGAGCTGCCTCAGATCCATGACTAGGGATTCTAGCTGTGATCAGAACCAGCTGTTGGACTTCTGATCGCCCGGCCGCGAGGCTTGGAGCACGGAAGAAGCCGGAGACGCCGGCGGGAAACACCGGGAGGATCCATGTCGGAGTACGCGACGTACGAGAAGGCCATGCACCCCGAGGACATCACCCGCCTGTTCGTCGAGCGGTCCAACGCGGGCGACGCGGCCGGGGTCGCCGCCCTGTACGAGGAGGACGCGGTGATGGCCTACCCGCCGGGCGAGCTGACGGTGGGCCGGGAGGCGATCCGGGTGCTGTGGGAGGGGGTGCTCTCCCACCGCCCGCGCTTCGAGCAGGAGGCCCCGCTCCCGACCCTGCTCAGCGACGGCATCGCCCTCACCTCCACCCCGCCGAACGACGGCGCTGGCGCCCGCGCCCAGGTCGTGCGGCGCCAGGCCGACGGCAGCTGGCTGCGCCTGCTGGACCAGCCGGAGTTCGCGACCGTCGCCGCCCCGGACCCGTCTGCCTAGTGCCGGGTCCGCGCGGGTCCGCGGCGCGCCCGGTCCAGCCTACTCCCGGCCGCTGGTCGCCGCGTAGTACTGGAGGTCCTGGACGTCCACCGTGCGGTCCACCGAATACGGCAGCCGCACGCCCGCCCCCGGGTTCCCGTCGCGCAGTACGGTCGCCGAGCTGGCGCCCGCGCCCAGCGGGAGCAGCTCGGAGTGGACGCCGGCCGGGGCCTGGTACGTCCCCTTGGCCGATCCGACGGCGGTGCGGACGCTCGCGGACCCGGTGAGGAAGCTGAGCACCTCCACCGTGTCCCGGGCCTGGGCGCTGCCCTTGCGCAGCGTCATCACCAGGGACTGGGATCCGGTCGGATCGGCGGCGGCGAACTGGGTGCGGGCGGTGAGGTAGAGCGTGTCGCGGACGATCTTCGGCCAGGCGCCCGTCTTGAACTTGGTCAGGTAGTACGAGGTCAGGTCCAGGTAGGCGTAGCCGTTGTGCAGGGAGGGCGCGAACTGGCTGCCCTCGGAGTAGTCGTTCCAGGTGGTCAGCTGCACCCAGTCGGCGCCGTCGTCGATGGCGCGCGTCCATGTGGTGCGCAAGGTGGCGGTGTTGCCCGCCTCGTCGTAGATGCCCTGGTTGGGCCGGGCGTCCTGGACCGACACGGGCTGCATCCAGATCTTGCCCATGCCGTGCGACCGCTGCACGTCGGCCTTGGCGCCCTCCTGGCCGACGTAGCTGCGGCTGCCCCACTCGGAGAACCCGTAACTGATCGGGGCGAAGGCCGCGTTGTTGGCGTCGAACCGCAGGAAGAGCGGGACGAGCGCGGTGCGGATGCCGTGCCGCGACTGCAGGATGTCCATGACCTGGCTCCACCAGGCCGCGTTCTTCTCCTCGGCCTTGAAGGGGGAGACGACGAGCCGGCCGTCGGCGAGCCGGTGCGCGGCCGGGGCCTTGCCGAGCTCCGCGACGGCGTCGGCGAGCACCCCCGGGTCGTCGGTCTTCAGCGAGGTCATGTCCGGCATCAGCATGACCTTGAAGGCCGGGTCCACCGAACGGGCCGCCTCCATCAGGAGGTGGGAGCGGTCCCGGTTCTGCCCGGAGAGGGAGAGCATGTCGAGGGTGAACCCGTCGATGCCCGCGGCGCGGGCGGTGCGCACCTCCTGCTGGAGGTTGGCCAGCTCCCAGCCGCCGCTCTTGGGCGGTACGGGCAGTGGCCGGTCGCGCAACAGGCCGCCGTAGCGCTGGTGCTTCCCGCTCTCTCCCCGGGGGTCGAGGTAGTTGCGGGTGTAGTAGTCGCCGTCCGCGCTCGCGTTGTCGAGGGAGAGCGGGTACGGGGTGAAGTAGTGGGCGAACACCAGCTTCTTGCCGGCGCCGCCCGCGCGCAGGGCGGCCGGCTGGGGCATGTCGAAGGGCAGCGCACCGGTGGGGCGCGCGGCGCCGGTGTCCAGCTCGCTCTCGGGTGCTGCCCGGCTGGCCTCCGTGGCGCCCTGGCTGGGGCTGGGCGCGGCAGTTGCCGAACCGTCGGGAGTCGGGCCGCCGCCGGGCCCCGCGGACCAGGGCTCGCCGATGCCGGGGCCGGAGCGGTCGTGCCGGTCGGCGGCCGTGAAGGGGTCCCAGGCGATTCCGGTGGCGGCGCAGACGCCGACGAGGAGGAAGGCGGTGATGAGGAGGGTCAGCAGCGGTCTGCGGCCCCGGAAGCGCGAGCGCCGCCGGTGCGATGGCCGGTCCGCTGCATGCATCGTGGTTTCCCTCCCCGGAATATGCCCGCGTGTGCGGCTGCCCAGCAGTAGAGCGGATTACCGGCCCACGGACAACTGTTCGCCGGTGGCCGGGCCGTGGCACGTACGTCACGGGGACCACCGGAACTACGCCGACCACATCCTGTCCGCCGGCTGCGTCCGCTCCACCTGCGCCGGTCCGGCCGCACGCGCCGACAGCACGTGGACGGGGCCGGGGCGGGCCGGGGCCACAGGCGTCAGGAGCGCGCGGTGGCGATCTCGACGTTCTCCAGGATCCCGATCGCGTCGGGCACGAGGATCGCCGTCGGGTAGTAGGCGCTGGTAGGACATGACCGGCTTCCGGTCGATGCCCGTGCACCGGACGTGCTGCTCGAACTGGTTCATCGGGTCGTACTGCTCCAGGTGGTCCACCAGTTCCTGAACCGGGTCCCGGATCCGGTGGACCACCTGGAGATGCGCCGGATCACCTTCGGCTCCCCGATGACGAGCGCGCCGTCCCGGCTGGGGCGGCGCCTGCGGACCCGCGACGGCGGCCCGGTCTGCCCGGGCCACCGCACAGGCCGTCCTGGGCCGCCCCACCGCGGTGATCACCGGGTGCCACGGGCCATGCGGCGGAGTACGACATTCCCCTGGTCTTGCGCCGGAAGTGGCGGATAATCGTCGGCATGCGGCTCGAACCAACCCTCTGGCCGCAACTGGTCACGCATGCAATGGGGGGCATCGTGCCGATGAGGGAATCCCGGCCCACCGTCATGAGCGCACGGGCCGCGAGAACGGGCACGGCCGACGTCCTGCCCACCACGTTCACCGAGCTGTCCTTACTGCTCAGCGCCGTCCGCCGGAGCCGGGTGCTGACGGTGACCGGCCCGTTGCGCGAGCCGCGGAGCCTGCTCGTACGGGACGTCGCGCAACGGCTGTGGTCCAACTTCTACGACGGGGCGGCCGTGGTCACCGTCCAACGACAGGGCGGCGTACGGGAGCTGGTGGCCGCCCTGGGCTGCGTACCGGGCATGCCGTTCCTGCCCTGCGGGACGGCGAACGCCGCCTCGTGGCTCGCGGAGCGCGACATGCTGCTCGTACTGGACGACTGCGACCACCTGACGGCCGGTGCGCTGGACTGGCTCCGCACCCTCCTGGCCGAGGCGCCCGGGCTGCGGATCCTGGCCGCCGGGCGGCAGCCGCTGGCCGTCGGGCAGGGGCGGGTGCACCGGCTCTGACGGCTACGCGTCCCGCCAGTCCTCCGCGAGCAGCCCCAGCACCAGCTCGTCCAGGAACTCCCCGCACACCCACGCCGCCCCGCGCAGGGTCCCGTCCAGGGTGAACCCGGCGCCCGTCGCGGCGCGGATCATGGCGGCGTTGTCGGCGAGCGTGTCGACCTGGAGGCGGTGCAGCCCGCGCACGGAGAACCCGTAGCGGCACAGCAGCCGGACGGCCTCCGCCCCGAGGCCGCGGCCCCGGCTGCCGGGGAGCAGCGATATGCCGAGGTGGGCGGAGCGGTTGTGCGCGTCGATGGACCAGAGCACGGCCTCGCCCGCGAGCTCGCCCGAGGCCAGGTCCACCACGGAGAAGACGGCGACGGTGTCGCTCGGCGGGGACGGCTCGAACGGGGAGTGACCGCCGCTCGCGCCGACCGGCCGCCAGGGCCGGGAGTCGGCCCGCGAGCGGGTCGCCACGTCCTCGTACAGCGCCGCGTGGAGCACGGGTACGTCATCGGCGTGCCGGGCGCGCAGCCCGATCAGCTCTCCCTGGATCATCCCGCCTTCCTAGCCCCCGCCGGGGCCGGAGCACAACCGGGTTTCCGCCGTCGCGTCCGCGTCTGCGTCCGCGTTCGCGTTCACGTACGGCTCCGGATACGGGTCCGCCCCGGTCGGCTGCTGCCGACCGGGGCGGAACGCGCATGGCGCAACGGCTCACAGGAGCCGCGGACCTCAGCCGAGGATCGCGAGCGCCTTGTTGAGGGTGGCGGACGGCCGCATGACCGCCGACGCCTTGGCGGCGTCGGGCTGGTAGTAGCCGCCGATCTCGACCGGCGAGCCCTGCACCGCGATCAGCTCGTCGATGATGGCCCGCTCGGACTCGGCCAGCGTCTTCGCCAGCGGGTCGAAGGCGGCCGCCAGCTTCGGGTCGTCGGTCTGGCGGGACAGCTCCTGCGCCCAGTACAGAGCCAGGTAGAAGTGGCTGCCGCGGTTGTCGATGCCGCCGAGCTTGCGGCTCGGCGACTTGTCCTCGTTGAGGAAGGTGCCGGTCGCGCGGTCCAGGGTGTCCGCGAGGACCTGGGCGCGGGCGTTGCCCGTGGTGGTGGCGAGGTGCTCGAAGGAGACGGCCAGCGCGAGGAACTCGCCGAGCGAGTCCCAGCGCAGGTAGTTCTCCTTGACGAGCTGCTGCACGTGCTTCGGGGCGGAGCCGCCGGCGCCGGTCTCGAAGAGGCCGCCGCCGTTCATCAGCGGGACGACCGACAGCATCTTGGCGCTGGTGCCCAGCTCCAGGATGGGGAAGAGGTCGGTCAGGTAGTCGCGCAGCACGTTGCCGGTCACCGAGATGGTGTCCTCGCCGCGGCGGATGCGCTCCAGGGAGAAGGCGGTGGCCTCGACCGGGGAGAGGACCTTGATGGTCAGACCGTCGGTGTCGTGGTCGGCGAGGTACTTGTTGACCTTGGCGATCAGCTGCGCGTCGTGGGCGCGGTGCTCGTCGAGCCAGAAGACGGCCGGGACGCCGGTGGCGCGGGCGCGGGTGACGGCGAGCTTGACCCAGTCCTGGATCGGCAGGTCCTTGGTCTGGCAGGCGCGGAAGATGTCGCCGGCGGCGACCTCCTGCTCCAGGACCGTGTTGCCCTCGGCGTCGACGACGCGGACTGTGCCCGCGGCGGCGATCTCGAAGGTCTTGTCGTGGCTGCCGTACTCCTCGGCCTTCTGGGCCATGAGGCCGACGTTCGGCACCGAGCCCATGGTGGCCGGGTCGAAGGCGCCGTGCGCGCGGCAGTCGTCGATGACGACCTGGTAGACACCGGCGTAGCTGCTGTCCGGGAGGACGGCGAGGGTGTCGGCCTCGGCGCCGTCCGGGCCCCACATGTGGCCGGAGGTGCGGATCATGGCCGGCATCGAGGCGTCGACGATGACGTCGGACGGGACGTGCAGGTTGGTGATGCCCTTGTCCGAGTCGACCATCGCGAGGGCCGGGCCCTCGGCGAGCTCGGCGTCGAAGGAGGCCTTGATCGCGTCGGCGTCGGGCAGCGCGCCCAGGCCCTTCAGGATCGCGCCCAGGCCGTCGTTCGGGGACAGGCCGGCGGCGGCCAGGGTCTCGCCGTAGCGGGCGAAGGTCTTCGGGAAGAAGGCGCGGACCACGTGGCCGAAGATGATCGGGTCGGAGACCTTCATCATCGTGGCCTTGAGGTGCACGGAGAACAGCACGCCCTCGGCCTTGGCCCGCTCGATCTGCTCGTTCAGGAAGGTGCGCAGCGCGTCGACGTGCAGCACGGACGCGTCCACGACCTCACCGGCGAGGACCGGTACGGACTCGCGCAGGACGGTGGTGGCGCCGTCGGCGGCGACGTGCTCGATGCGCAGCGTGCCGGCCTCGGCGATCACGGCGGACTTCTCGGTGGAGGCGAAGTCGTTCGCGCCCATGGTGGCGACGTTCGTCTTCGACTCGGAGGTCCAGGCGCCCATGCGGTGCGGGTGCGCCTTGGCGTAGTTCTTGACCGAGGCGGGGGCGCGGCGGTCGGAGTTGCCCTCGCGCAGGACCGGGTTGACGGCGCTGCCCTTGACCTTGTCGTAGCGGGCGCGGGCCTCGCGCTCCTCGTCGGTCTTCGGGTCGTCCGGGTAGTCCGGGAGGGCGTAGCCCTGGGCCTGGAGCTCGGCGACCGCGGCCTTGAGCTGCGGGATCGAGGCCGAGATGTTCGGAAGCTTGATGATGTTGGCTTCCGGGGTCTTCGCCAGCTCGCCGAGCTCGGCGAGGGCGTCGGCGATCCGCTGGCTCTCCTCGAGGTGCTCGGGGAAGCTGGCGATGATCCGACCGGCCAGGGAGATGTCACGGGTCTCGACATTCACACCGGCCGTCGACGCGTACGCCTGGATCACAGGCAGGAACGAATACGTCGCGAGGGCCGGGGCCTCGTCAGTGTGCGTGTAGATGATGGTCGAGTCAGTCACCGGATGCTCCGCTCCACAGTCTGCGTCTCTCGTCTGCAACATTGCTCGACATCAAGATATCTCGTGATCGGGCCGCTCTGGACAGCCCCCTGCCGCAAGCCCGGCGAGACGCGCGTCACCTCCGGTGTCCGAAAACGGCGAGAGCGCCGCCACCGGCTGTTTCCAGCCAGCGGCGGCGCTCAGGCACGGGGACCACTCAGGCGTGCGGGCCCGATCAGGCGTGGACGGCCTTCGGGCTCGGGCCGTACTCGTTCGGCTGCGCCTGACCCTCGGTCGCCGTCAGGACCAGCATCCAGATGCCGCCGATGAACGGGACCAGGGTGATGAAGTACCACCAGCCGGACTTGCCGATGTCGTGGAGCCGGCGGACGGTGACCGCGAGGCTCGGGAGGAACGTGGCCAGGAAGTAGAGGCCGACGAACAGCGGGTAGGTCTCGAGCGAGAAGTCGATGATCGCGAGGACGATGACGATGCCCACCGTGAACAGGGTGTACATCCAGTACTCCTGGCGGCGCGCACGACCCGAGAAGTCGGCGTACTTCTTCAGAACGTCGGTGTAGTAGTTCATTCTTGTCCCCCCAGAGGACGGTTCTTCGGCCCGTCCTGCTGGAGCAAGCCGGGGCAGAACTTATGCCCCGCTTATGACGCGGTCAAGCCAGTTCACAGGACCCCTGGAGTCGCGATCTTCGTTGCTTGCGGCACCCAAAACGCGTACATCGCACACCCATTGGAACCCACCGGGCCCGAAAGCTCACCAAGCGTGACCAAAATGGGGTGGCGGAAGTCTTACGAGGGGCACGAAAGCGCCCGTGGGGCGGCGCGACTCCGCAGCGTCACCGGAACACGCGTTCCCGTAACCGTCGGAGCCGGTCGATCGGTTCCCACATCGTTACCGCACTGCGACACCGCGGGACCCGCGGCCCGGGACGGGATGGGGGGCGCCCCGGGCCGCGGGAGAACCGTCAGCCGATGTGGAAGGGGTCCCCGTAGACCTTCCAGTCCAGCGGGGTGTTGAGGTTGAGGTTGCCCTTCTTGAGCCACACCCGCTGCGCCGTGTCCACACGGCTCGTGTCGCTGTGCGCCTCCTCCTGCTTCATCGCCCAGACACGGGCGTCGAGGAAGGCGTTCAGCCAGGTGGTCTCGTTGCCGCCCTGGGACGGGGGCTTGGCCTTGGACAGCGCCCGCTTGCGGATGCCGCGGAAGCTGGTGGAGTCGGTGCCGTCGCCGTGCATGACGATGGCGTCGTAGTAAGCGAACTGGCCGAGCACGCCGATCCCGTCGGACTTGCCCTGCTGGACGGCGGGGTTGAAGTAGACCCGGTCGCGCTCGTGGTCCTGGGCCTTGCGGAAGTCCGCGTCCTGGGCGGCCTTCGCCCAGTCCTTGGTGAAGGCCGAGCCGAGACCGGAGTGCGAGTCCGAGCCGTCGACCTTGCGCAGGGCGGGCAGGTACTTGGCCAGGATGTTGCCGGGCTTGACCTGCGTGTAGTACTCGACGAGGTCGAGCATGTCCCCGGTGCCGGAACAGAAGCCGATGATGCCGGCGGTGTAGCCGCGCCCGTCGTCTATGTCCTCTATGTACTTGTACTGGGCCTTCCAGTCGAGCGAGGAGTTCTCCGCGCTGGAGACGATCTGCATGGCGATGTCCTTCTTCGCCGGATCATCCAGGCCTACGGCGGCTGCCGCCGGTGCCTGCGCGGCGGCCGCGGGCGCGACCTCGGGTGCCGCGGTGGCGTGGGCGGCGACCGGCACGGCGAGGAGCGCGGCGCCGAGCACGGCGCTGACCGCCAGACGCTTGCGATGGGGGGTGAACACAAGGCCTCCATGGGGGAGTTGAGGCTGGGGGTGCTTCGTTAGGAAACTTTACTACCAGCCCTCGCGCCATCTCAAGACCCGGGAGGCCGCTGTGATTCCGGCGCCCCGATGCGTCAACTCCTTCGTCAGAGCCAGCCGTTGCGGCGGAAGCCCCGGTGGATGACGAAACAGGCGATCGCCATGACCCCGAGGACGAGCGGGTATCCGTACGTCCAGTGCAGTTCCGGCATGTTGTCGAAGTTCATGCCGTAGACCCCGCAGACCATCGTGGGCACGGCGACGATGGCCGCCCAGGCGGTGATCTTGCGCATGTCCTCGTTCTGCGCGACGGTCACCTGCGCGAGGTGCGCCTGGAGGATGGAGTCGAGCAGGCCGTCGTAGGCGCTGATCTGCTCGGTGGCACGCGTGAGATGGTCGGCCACGTCGCGGAAGTACGCGCGGATCTCCGGCGGGATGACCGGTATCGGCTGCGTGGCCAGCTGCTGGAGCGGACGGCCGAGCGGGGCAACCGCCCGTCGCAGCTCCAGCAGTTCACGCTTGAGCTGGTAGATCCGGCCGGCGTCGCCGCGGCCGCCGTGTTCGCTGAACACCATGGTCTCCACGGCGTCTATGTCGTTCTGCACCGCGTCCGTGACGGCCACGTAGTCGTCGACGACATGGTCCGCGATGGCGTGCAGCACAGCGGCCGGCCCCTTCGCCAACTGCTCCGGATCGGCTTCCAGGGCCTCGCGGACCGGGCCGAGCGTGCCGCGGCCGCCGTGCCGGATGGTGATGACGAAGTCGTCGCCGGCGAAGGCCATCAGCTCGCCGGTCTCCACCACCTCGCTGGTCGCGGTCAGCTCCTCGTGCTCGACGTAGCGCACGGTCTTGAAGACGGAGAACAGGGTGTCGTCGTAGCGCTCGATCTTGGGCCGCTGGTGGGCGTGCACGGCGTCCTCGACGGCGAGGCGGTGCAGGCCGAACAGCTCGGCGAGTGTGGCGAGCTCCGCCTGCGAGGGCTCGTGCAGGCCGATCCAGACGAACCCGTCGCCCGTTTTGCGGACCCGGCGCAACGCCTCCTCGGCCTCCGAGCAGCCGTCCTGGCGTACGCCGTCCCGGTAGACCACGCAGTTGACCACGGCGCTGCCGAGCGGGGAGCGCGCCGGGTGGCTGAGGTCGACGGCCCGTCGGTAGCCGCGGCGAACGGCCCGGCGCAGGTTGCTGAACATGGACAACGGCGTACTCCCCTTCGGCGGATCAGCGGCCAGTCTGCCACCGCCGCGCGAGCACGCCGCCTCGGCACTCGGCTCAGGCCCGGTCGATGAAGACGTTGGTCGACTTCACCCGGGCCGTCGCCCGCGCCCCCACCTCCAGGCCGAGCTCCTCCACGGCCTCGCGGGTCAGCAGCGACACGATGCGGTGCGGCCCGGCCTGGATCTCGACCTGGGCGTCCACCGTTGCGAGCTTCACGGCGGTCACGATCCCGGGGAAGGCGTTGCGCGCCGAGGTGTACGGGGCCTCGTCGCCGTCGCCGCCCTCCTGCGCGGCCGCCACACAGAAGGCGGCCAGGTCCGGCCCGTCCACCATCCGGCGCGTGCCCTCACGGCGGGTCGGGAACCGTTCGGCATCGGCCCACCTCCGGGCCGTGTCGACGCTGACGCCGAGCAGCCGCGCCGCCTGGCCGATCGTGTAGGACTCCATGGCCGCAGCCTAGTGCTGTGACCTGGGAGCTACGGCCGGCGGAGCGCACCGGCCGCCGCTTCCGCGATCACCGCCGCCACCGCCGACAGCGCCGGCGAGTCCAGCTTCCACTGCTGCCAGTACAGCGGTACGTCCAGCGGCCGCCCCGGCACGATGACCGCCAGCGCCCCCGAGCGCACCAGCGGCCCCGCCTGCGATTCCGGCACCAGGCCCCAGCCCAGTCCCGCGACCACCGCATCGCAGAACCCCTCCGACGTGGGCACCTGGTGGCGCACCGCCGACGCCGTGGCGTCCGGATCCCCCGTCAGCGACCGTACGAACACGTCCTGGAGGAGGTCCCGCCGGTCGAAGACGATCGCCGGCGCCTCCCGCAGGTCACGCTCCACCGGCCCCGCCAAGTGCCGGGCCGCGAAGTCCGGGTTCGCCACCGGCAGGTACCGCGCCCGGCCCAGCGGCCGTACCGTGCACCCGGCCACCGGCTCGGGCTGGGAGGTCACCGCGGCCATCACCTGGCCCTCGCGCAGCAGGGCCGTCGTATGCCCCTCGTCCTCGCGGTGCAGTTCGAAGCAGATCGGCGGGTCCTGGGGCACCCGGGTCAGCGCGGGCAGGAACCACGTGGCCAGGGAGTCCGCGTTCACCGCCATCGGCAGCCGCACCGGCCCCAGGCCCGCCGCCATCCCCAGCTCGTCCCGCGCGTCGCGCTCCAGCCGGGCCAGCTGCCGCGCGAACCTGATGACGACCTCCCCGGACTCGGTCGCCCGGACCGGCTTCGTGCGCATCAGCAGCACCCGCCCGGTCCGCTGCTCCAGGGCCTTGACCCGCTGGCTGACCGCGGACGGCGTCACGTGCAGGGCGGCGGCGGCCGCGTCGAAGGTGCCCTCGTCGACCACGGCCAGCAGGGTCCGCACCTGCTCCAGTGGCAGCTCATCCATCACAGGAGCTAATGCTACGTAAAAATCTTTAGCTGTACTGCTGACGCGCCGCTCCATACGGTCGAGACATGACACACGGCATCATCACGGCGGGCCTCGCCGGCTTCGGAACCGGACTCTCCCTCATCGTCGCCATCGGCGCGCAGAACGCGTTCGTGCTGCGCCAAGGCGCCCGCCGCCACTCGGTCCTCGCCGTGGTCGCCATCTGCGCCCTCTCCGACGCCCTGCTCATCGCCCTCGGCGTGGCCGGGGTCGGCGCCTTCGTCACGGCCTGGCCGCCCGCCCTGACCCTGGTCGGCCTCCTCGGCGGCGGGTTCCTGATCTGCTACGGAGTCCTGGCCGCCCGCCGGGTGCTGCGCCCCGAGCCCGGCGCCGCCCTCACCGCGGGCGCCGCCGGGACCCCGGCCGGGTCCGCCCGCCGGGCCGTGCTCACCTGCCTGGCCATGACCTGGCTCAACCCGCACGTGTACCTGGACACCGTGCTGCTGCTCGGCTCCCTCGCCGCCGACCGGGGCGACCTGCGCTGGGCCTTCGGCATCGGGGCCGGGCTGGCCAGCCTGGCCTGGTTCGGCTCCCTGGGCTACGGCGCCCGCCTGCTCAGCGGAGTGCTCTCCCGTCCCTCGGCCTGGCGGGTGCTCGACGGCTTCGTGGCGGCGACCATGGTCACGATGGGCGGACTGCTCCTCGTACGGGCGTGAAGCCCGCCGCGTGCGGGGTACGGATGCCCCGCGCCCCGCACTACTCCCAGGAGCCGCACGTGCCCGACCGCCCCGCCCCGGACGAGGTGCGCGCCTACTACGCCGCCCGGCCGGCCCCGCTCGTCGCCGCCACCGGGATCGTCCTGGACTCCCGCGGGCGGGTACTCGTACTGACCCCCTCGTACAAGGACGGCCTGGAGCTGCCGGGCGGCACGGTCGACGACACCGAGACCCCGGAAGAGGGCCTGGCACGGGAGCTCAAGGAGGAACTGGACCTGAGCGTGCCGGTCGGCCGGCTGCTCGCCGTGGACTCCCGGCCGCCGGGCGACCTGGGCCGATCCCTCATCGCCCACGTGCACCTGGTCGGCCCCCTCGCACCCGAGCAGGCCGCCGCGATCTCCTTCGCGGACGGCGAGGTCGCGGCCGCCCGCTGGCTCACCCCGGACCAGGCCTGTGAGGTCCTGCCCGCCCGGATCGCGCCCCGGCTGCGCGCCGGCCTGGCCGCCCTGCACTCCGGCTCCCTCGCCCACCTGGTCGACGGCGTCCCCCAGCCGGGCTCCTCCGCCGGCCTGGCCCCGGAGCGGCGCGCGGCCCTGGAGCACGCGGGCGCCTACGGCTCCGCGGACCACCGGGCGGCCCGCCCCAAGGCCCTCACCGCCGCGAGCGTGGTCTTCACCGACCCGGCGGGCTCGGTCCTGCTGGTCCAGCCCGGGTACGGGAACCCCGCCCGCTGGCACCTGCCGGGCGGCGGCATCGACAGCGACCTCGGCGAGACCCCGCGCGCCGCCGCCCGCCGGGAGGTCCTGGAGGAGCTGGGCCTCGACCGCGCGCCGGGCCGCCTGCTCGCCGTCAACTGGTCCCACCGGCCCGGCCGTCCGGCGCGGATCCGCTTCCTCTACGACGGCGGCACCCTCGACGCGGGCGCCCTGGCCCGGATCCGCCTGCCCGCCTCGGAGCTCCTGCAGTGGCGGGCGGTACCCCCGGCCGACCTCGCCGGCCTCACCAAAGGGGCCCTGCGCCGCCAGATCAAGGCCTGCCTCACCGCCCGCGCCACCGGCGCGGGCCCGCTCGAACTGCACGCGGGCCGCCCGGTCCCGGGGTCCTGAACCGGGCCCGCGCATTCCCCCGGGCAATTGCCGGGGCCACGCGTGCGGCGGACGATCCTCCTGTCACCCCAGGACGGCCTGATCACCGAGGCCCGCGGCTACGCGAAGACGGCGTAGCGGACGCGGCGGGGCCGCGACACGCGAAAGGCCGTCCTCCCCCGGAGGGGAGAACGGCCTTCACCTGCCGAGTACGGGGATCAGACCGCCGGCACCGGGTAGGTCGGGTACTCCACCCCGGAGACGTGCTGGACCACGCGGATGACCTGGCACGAGTAGCCGAACTCGTTGTCGTACCAGAGGTAGAGGATCGCGTTGTCGCCGTCGACCTTGGTCGCGCCCGCGTCGACGATCGAGGAGTGGCGCGAGCCGACGAAGTCCATCGAGACGGCGTCGGGGGCGGTGGTGAAGTCGATCTGGCGCTTGAGCGGCGAGTGCAGCGAGACGTCGCGCAGGTAGTCGAGGACTTCCTCGCGGGTGGTCTCGCGGCCCAGGCGCAGGCTCAGGATGGCGATCGAGACGTCCGGGACGGGGACGCGGATCGAGCTGCCGGTGATCGGCGCCTTGAGGTCGGGCAGCGCCTTGGCGACGGCCGAGGCGGCGCCGGTCTCGGTGATGACCATGTTGAGCGGCGCGGAGCGGCCGCGACGGTCGGCCTTGTGGTAGTTGTCCAGCAGGTTCTGGTCGTTGGTGAACGAGTGGACGGTCTCCACGTGGCCGCGCAGCACGCCGTACTCGTCGTCCATGGCCTTCAGCGGCGGGACGATCGCGTTGGTGGTGCAGGAGGCGCAGGACAGGATCTGCTCGTCGGGCTTGATCGTGTCGTGGTTGACGCCGTGCACGATGTTCGGGACGTCGCCCTTGCCCGGGGCGGTCAGGACGACCTTGTCGATGCCGGGGCGCAGGTGCTTGGAGAGGCCCTCGCGGTCGCGCCACTTGCCCGTGTTGTCGATGAGGATGGCGTCCTTGATGCCGTACGCCGTGTAGTCGACCTCGGACGGGTCGTTCGCGTAGATCACCTTGATGGTGTTGCCGTTGGCGACGATGGTGTTGGTCGCCTCGTCCACGGTGATGGTGCCCTGGAACTGGCCGTGGATGGAGTCGCGGCGCAGCAGGGAGGCGCGCTTGACGATGTCCTGGTCGCCGCCCTGGCGGACGACGATGGCGCGCAGGCGCAGGCCGTTGCCGGAGCCGGCCTTCTCGATCAGCAGGCGGGCGACGAGGCGGCCGATGCGGCCGAAGCCGTAGAGGACGACGTCGCGGCCGTCGGCGCGCTCGATCTTGTTCTCGCCCGTGGCGCCGGAGACGGCCTGGGCGGTGAACTGCTCCACGGAGAGACCGCGGTCATCGCTCTTGTACGTCGCGGCGAGCATGCCGATGTCGATCTGGGAAGGGCCGAGATCGAGCGCGGTGAGAGCCTGCAGGAACGGCAGGGTCTCGGTGACCGAGAGCTCCTCGCCGTCGATCTGCCGGGCGAATCGGTGGGTCTTGAGGATGCTGACCACCGACTTGTTCACCAAGGAGCGGCTGTGGAGCAGGATGGTGACGTCCCGCTCCCGGTGCATCTTCCCGATGATCGGGATCATCGACTCCGCGATCTCCTCGCGGTTTTTCCAGTTGGTGAACGAGTCCTCGTTGACAGTCACAGGTTTATCTTTCGAGCTAGGCGGCGCTCATATGCTAACCCGACGCCGCTTTGGCCACTCAAGCGGCCCCCTGGCGGGATGTGGTGAGGGGGATGCGCCGGGAAACACGAAAAAGGCCGCCTTCTCATCTCTGAGAAGACGGCCTCCGACCTGCATAAAGCATGGTCGGGACGACAGGATTTGAACCTGCGACCCCTTGACCCCCAGTCAAGTGCGCTACCAAGCTGCGCCACGTCCCGATGCCCGTTGACCTGGGGTTTCCCCGGGTTGAACGCGCAGGAGAACAATACCGCACTTCACGGGGTGGTCGCGCACCTTTTGAAGGCGCTTGACCTCGATCGCACTTGAGGTTGCACGATCTGTGCATGACACAGGCAACCGCGGACCCCGGGTTCCGCCACGAGGATCTGAGCCGCCTCATCGCGCTCATGACCGGGGCCGAGAAGCACGGCCCCGCCGCCACCTCCACGCTCGACGCGCTGTGGGTGCTCTACGACCGGGTGCTGCGCGTCGGGCCCGCCACCGCCGGGGACGTGGGGCGGGACCGGTTCCTGCTCTCCAAGGGGCACGGGCCGATGGCGTACTACGCCGTGCTCGCCGCCAAGGGCTTCTTCCCCGTCGCATGGCTGAGCGGCTTCGGCTCGTACGACTCCCCCCTCGGGCACCACCCCGACCGCACCCTGATCCCCGGCGTGGAGATCGGCAGCGGCTCGCTCGGGCACGGGCTCCCGCTCGCCGTCGGCAGCGCGCTCGGGCTGCGCGCCCAGGGGCTGGACGACCCGGCGCTCTGGGTGCTGATCGGCGACGCCGAGCTGGACGAGGGCAGCAACCACGAGGCCATCGCGTACGCCGGCTCGGCCGGGCTGGAGCGGCTGCACACGATCGTGATCGACAACGACTCGGCCACGCACGGGTGGCGCGGGGGGATCGCCTCCTGGTTCGAGGCGGCCGGCTGGTCGGCGGTCACCGTGGACGGGCGCGACCACGCGGCGCTGCACGCCGCCTACACCGCGGCGCATCCGGGCCGGCCGCACGCCGTCGTCGCCCGCGCCGAGAAGAAGCAGTAGGAAAGAGAGGGAGTCATGGACACCATGCGCGAACGGTTCGTCTCGGTCACGTCGCGAGTGCTCGACGAGGATCCCCGGCTGGCACTCGTGCTCGCCGAGATCACCATGGACGCGTTCCGGCCCGCCCTGCAGCGCCACCCGGACCGGGTGATCAACGTCGGGATCCGGGAGCAGCTCCTGGTCGGGGTCGGCGGCGGGCTGGCCCTGACCGGGCTGCGGCCCGTCGTGCACACCTTCGCCAGTTTCCTCGTGGAGCGGCCCTTCGAACAGGTCAAGCTGGACTTCGGCCACCAGGGCACGGGCGGGGTCCTGGTCAGCGCGGGCGCCAGCCACGACTGGCCGGCCGGCGGGTTCACGCACATGGCGCCGGGCGACGTGGCCCTGCTGGACACTCTCGACGGCTGGACCGTGCACGTCCCCGGGCACCCGGACGAGGCCGAGGCGCTGCTGCGCCACGCGTACGCGGCGGGCGACGAGAAGGTGTACGTCCGGCTCTCCGAGCAGTCGAACGCCGTGCCCCGCCCGATGGCGGCCGACCTGGGCTTCCAGACCGTACGGGAGGGCCGCGCGGGCGTGGTCCTGGCCGTCGGGCCGCTGCTGGACAACGTGCTGGCGGCGACCGAGGGCCTGGACGCGACGGTCCTGTACGCACCCACGGTGCGGCCCTTCGACGACGCGGCGCTGCGCGCGGCCGTCGGCCGCGCCGCCGCCGACGTGGTCCTGGTCGAGCCCTACCTCGCCGGCACCTCCGCGGCCCCGGCGGCGCACGCCCTCTGCGACACCCCGCACCGTGTCCTCGGACTCGGCGTCGGCCGCGCCGAACTGCGCCGCTACGGCACGCTCGAGGAACACACGGCCGCCCACGGCCTGGACCCCGCGTCCCTGCGCACCCGCATCGCCGCCTTCCTGGGCTAGCCGGCCCGGCTCCTTCGGATCCCGCCCCACGACCCGTCGGCGCCGGCGGGTCGGCATCCGCACCCGTGCCGCCGCCCGCTCGGTCCGGGACGGGCAGCGGCTCGGGATGCGCGTCGATCAGGCGCTTGGGTGCCGCCTGGAGCCGGGAGTGGACATGCGCCCCGGACCGGCACCTCAGCCGCGCCGGTCCTCCCGCTCGTGGAGCAGGGCCACCAGGTCCGCCGCCAGCGCCTTCACGGTCGTCAGGCCCTCCGTCCCCCACCGCCGCGGCACCGTGTCCACGGCGCACACCGTGCCGAGGACGATCCCGCGCCGGTCCGTCAGCGGTGCGCCCACGTACGAGCGCACCCCGCTCTCGTCCACGACCGCATTGCCCGCGAAGCGCGCGAAGTCCCGTACGTCCTCCAGGACCAGCGCCCGGCGCCGCACCACGACGTACGGGCAGTACCCGTGGTCCCGCGCCAGCACCCGCGCCGGGTAGCCGCTCGCCGGGGCGTCGGGCGAGTGGTACATGCCCGAGAAGGACTGCCGTTCCCCGCCCACGAAGTTGACCCCCGCGTACGGCGCGGCCAGGGTGTCCGCCACCCGCCGGGCGAAGGCGTCGAGCTCCCCGTCCGCCCGCTCCCCCAGGCCCAGTTCGCGCAGCCGGACGCTGCGCGCCGGTGCCTCCCGGTCCACCGGTGTGAGCAGCAGGTGGCCGGTCGATTCGTAGTACGTCATGGCTTCCCCCACATCCCGTTGTTTCTACGCTTCAACTACTTCGCTGTGGACAGCAGATGCTGGACGAGGGCGACGAGCGCCCCCGTCCCGGAGCTCGTCAGCCGCGCGTCGCACCGTACGACGGGCACCTCTGGTCCCAGCCCCACCGCCTCGCGGACCTCCTCGGCCCCGTAGCGGTGGCCGCCGTCGAACTCGTTGACGGCGACGACGAAGCCGATCCCGCGCCGCTCGAAGAAGTCCACGGCGGGGAAGCAGTCGGCGAGGCGGCGCGTGTCGGCGAGCACCACCGCCCCGAGCGCGCCCGCGCACAGCTCCTCCCACAGGAACCAGAAGCGCTGCTGCCCGGGCGTGCCGAAGAGGTACAGGACGTGGCGGGCGTCCAGGGTGATCCGCCCGAAGTCCAGCGCGACGGTCGTCGTCGTCTTCGCCTCCACCCCGTCCAGCGGATCGGCGGCCTCGCCGAGCCCGCTCAGCAGCTCCTCCGTACTCAGCGGCTCGATCTCGCTCACCGAGCCCACGAAGGTGGTCTTGCCCGCCCCGAACCCGCCCGCGACCAGGATCTTCAGGGTCGCGGGGAGCTCGCGGGCTGGGCCTTCACAGGCGTTTGCGCAGGCCATCGAGCACCGCCAGCAGCAGGGACTGGTCGTCGGCCGCGAAGGCCGGGCCGCCGACGCCCCCGGGGAAGGGGAACCGCGGCGCCTGCGCCGTCACGGCCCCGTGTTCCATCAGGTCGGACAGCAGCACCTTCACCACCCCCGCCGGGAGCCGTAGTTGTCCGGCCACCTCGGCGACCGAGACGGCCGCCGCGCCCGCGCACAGCCGCAGCGCGAGGGTGTGTTCCGTGCCGAGCGGTGCGCGCGGGCGTGCGCCGGTCGCCGTCACCAGGGACAGCAGGTCGAGCGCGACCGCCGGCCGGGTCCGCCCGCCGCTCGCGGTGTACGGGCGCATCACGCGGCCCGCCGAATCGTCCAGCCACGGCGTGTCACGCGGCGCCCCCGATGCCCCTGCCCCCCCGGCCCGGACCCTCATCGCTCCGGGTCGGCGACGGGCCGCCGCGGCGGGACCGCCAGGTACGGTCGGACGCTCTTGACCAGCATCGCCATCTCGTAGCCGAGCACGCCCGCGTCGGCCTCCCGGTCGGCGAATACCGCGAGGCAGGTCCCCGATCCGGCCGCCGACACGAAGACCAGCGCCGTGTCGAGCTCGACCACCACCTGCCGGACCTCGGCGCCGTCCCCGAAGCGGGAGCCGGCACTGCGTGCCAGCGAGTACAGCCCGGAGGCCAGGGCGGCCATGTGGTCGGCGCTGTCCGCGTCCATCCCGTGCACGCAGGTGACGAGCCCGTCAGCGGTCAGCAGCACCGCGCTGCGTGTGTACGGCACCCGCTGCACGAGGCCGCCGAGCAGCCAGTCGAGATCCGAGAGCCGGCCGGTCCTGGTCGCCACTTCGCCGCTCATGGGGGTGTGCTCCTTGGTGCTGATCGGGGTCCGGTTCATGTCTGCTGCTCCGACTGGGCGAGACCGAAGCCCCGCTGGAAGGCGGCCATCAGGCCGGGGTCGTGCACGGGTCGCTCGCCGTCTTCGGCCCGCCGGGGGGCGGGGGTGTCCCGCAGTTGGGGTACGAGGTGCTCCTGGGCCCGCCGTTTGGGCAGCTGCGGCAGGTCCTCGCCCACCCGGGCGGCCGGCACCTGCGACGCGCCCGCGATGGCTCCGGCGGGCTCCGCCGCGGCCATCGCCTCGGGCACGGGTTCGGACATGGCTTCGGACATGGCTTCGGGCACGGATCGGGGCACGGCCCACGGCTCCGCCTCGGGCGCCGGTGCACTGCGGGCCACCCTGCCCGGCGCCTCGACCGCCCAGGCCGGCACGGCCGGCACGGCCGCCGGCATCCCGGACGGCTCGGGCCGAGGCAGCCCGACGCGCACGGGCTCCAGGGGCGCCCTGGCGGCGATCCCCGCCCCGGCCCCGTCGACCGGCTCGGCGCTCCCCCACGAGGTGGCCCGGGTGCCCCCCAGCGCATCGGCGGCGCTCGGCGCCTCCGCGCCCAGCAGCTCCTGGGGCAGGACCAGCACGGCGAGCACGCCGCCGTAGATGTTGGACTTCAGCTCGACGGCGACCCCGTGGCGCCGCGCGAGCGCCGAGACGACGAACAGGCCGATCCGCCCGTCCGCCAGCAGGTGCCGGACGTTGATCTGGTCGGGGTCGCCGAGCAGGGCGTTCATCCGGTGCTGTTCCTCGGGCGGCATTCCGAGTCCCCGGTCCTCCACCTCGACCGCGATGCCGGCGGTGACCCGCTCGGCGCGCACCACCACATCGGTGTCGGGGGCGGAGAACACCGTGGCGTTCTCGACGAGTTCGGCCAGCAGGTGCACCACGTCGGCGACGGCGTGCCCGCGGACGGTACCGCCGGCCGGGGGCACCACCTTGACCCGGGTGTACTGCTCGACTTCCGCGACGGAGGAGCGCAGTACCTCGCTCAGGTCGATGGGCCGCGTCCACTGGCGCCGGGAGGCGGCGCCGCCGAGCACGGCGAGGTTCTCGGCGTGGCGGCGGATGCGGGTGGCGAGGTGGTCGACGTGGAAGAGCTCCCTGAGCAGGTCCGGGTCCTCGACCGTGTCCTCCAGGTCGTCCAGCAGCGAGATCTCGCGGTGTACGAGGGACTGCAGCCGGCGGGCCAGATTGACGAAGACCTCGACCTTGCGGTCACTGTCGGACGGGGTGACCGGCCCGCCCAGCCGGACCAGCGCGGCGTGGGCCTGCTCGCGGGCACCGCGCAGCTCCTGGGCGAGCAGCCAGAACTCGTCCACGCCCGCCGGGTCGGTGCCGGGCGGCGGCCCGGTGGGCCCGCCGCGCACCGGGCGGCCCGGGGTCTCGCCCCGTTCCAGCCGCTCGGCGGCAGTACGCAGCTCCTGACGGCCGCGGACGCTGGAGCGGCGCAGTGCCTCGCAGCGGTCGCGGACGGTCTTGGCGGCGCGCTGGGCCCCGAGGAGGGCGGCCGCCAGCGCGCCGAGGACGAGCAGGGCGCAGCCGGTGAGCACCGGCCACAGCCGGTCGTCGCGGACGCCCGCTCCGCCGCCGAGCTGGAGCGTGAAGATGACCGCGGCGGCGCCGCTCAGCCCGGCGGCGAGCGTGGGCAGCACGGCGGCGCGTACCAGCTGGGGCCTTATTTGCCGGCCGGGACCGGTGACGGCGTGTCTCGACGGGGCGTGGCGGGCGGCGCGGAGTCCGGACATCGGCGTCCTCGGTCAGAGGGGCCGGACGCCTCAGCGTTCCGGGCCCCGTGTTGATCACCGGACACCCACGCTAGACCGCGCGCTGCCGCCCCGGACGGCCAGTTGGGGAACTTCGCCGGGGTGGTTCCCGCTCCCGACGGAGCGCTCGTACGGGCGGCCGAATGCGCCGGGAGCGCGTACGCCCTGGTGACCCGGGGCGCGCGCCGTCCGGTCCGCACACCTGTGCCCCGCGGGTCCCGGTACCCCCGGCGGCCACGCCGGCCCCACGGATCGCGCCGACCCCGGGGCCCCGCCTTCGGTCCGGGGGTCTACGACCCGACGGCCTCCGACTCCTCGCGCCCGACCGAGGGCCCCGACGGGGGCGTAGCCGCTGACGGGGGCGTAGCCGGAGCGGCGGTCACCGGCGAGGAGGCATCCGGAGCCACCAACGGCGCCGCGGCCGGTGCGGCCGTTGCGGCGGCGACGAAGGGACGCCACCAGGGCTCGCGCGGGGCGTCGGAGGCTCCCGGCTCGAAGGGCTGGCCCGGCACCGGCAGGGCGATGGCCGCCCCGGAGCCCTCGGCCGCGGCCACCGTGCCCTCGCCGGGCTCGTCCCACGGATGCGGGGCCAGGTTGAAGGTGCCCCAGTGGATCGGCAGCATCGCACCGTGCGGCGCACCGCCCTGGAGGTCGAGGTGGGCGCGCATCCCCTCTTCGGGGGTCATGTGGATGTCGGGCCAGTACTCGGAGTAGGCGCCGATCTGGATCATCGTGGCGTCGAAGGGGCCGTGCTCGGCGCCGATCTCCTCGAAGCCGGGGAAGTAGCCGGTGTCCCCGCTGTGGTAGATCCGGTGCGCGTCGCCCGCTACGACCCAGGAGGCCCACAGGGTGAACTGCTGGTTGCGCAGCCCGCGGCCGCAGAAGTGCCGGGCCGGGGTCGCCGTCAGAGTGAGCCCGGCGATCTTGGTGCTCTCGTTCCAGTCGAGCTCGCGCAGCCGGTCGGCCGGGACTCCCCAGCGCTCCAGGTGCGCGCCGACGCCCAGCGGGACGGCGAAGACCGTGTCCGTGCCGGCCAGTTCCTTGATGGTCGGGAGGTCGAGGTGGTCGTAGTGGTCGTGGGAGATCACCACGACGTCGACCGGGCCGAGCGCGGCCAGGGGCACCGGTACCGGATGCAGCCGCTTGGGTCCGGCGAAGGGGAAGGGGGAGCAGCGCTCGCCCCACACCGGGTCGAACAGCACCCGCCGCCCGTCGATCTCCGCGAGCACGCTGGAGTGCCCCATCCAGGTGAGCCGCAAGCCGCTGGCCGGCGGCTTCGCCAGCTCGGCCAGGGTGGTCGGATAGACGGGGACGGGCGCGCCGGGGTTGCGCCGGACCCGCTGCTCCTTGTGGAAGTAGATCTTGGCGAATTCCAGCATCGACCCGGACGGCCTGGTCCTGGCCCCGACCGGGTTCTGGAAGACTCCGTCGGCGAAGTTCGGCGAGCGCAGGATCCGCTCAAGCCGCGCACCGGACGGGTCCGCGCCGAAGGCTTCGGGCCGCATGGCACGCAGCCGTGGACGCAAGGAACGGGAGCCGGTCAAGGCGCCTCCTGAGAGGGTGGGGGCGGGATGGGCGGACGGCTTACGACCATCCCAACGCGCACCGGGCCCGAAGGATTCCGACCCGGCCCCTGACATCATGCGCCGCTCCACTCCTTCTGTGGCGGCAGCAGGTCCGGCTACAGGGGCAGCAGGTCCGGCCGCTTCGCCTCGACGTGGTCCCCGGAGGACTCCCCGCGCAGCCGGCGGCCGATCCACGGCACCAGGTACTCGCGGGCCCACTGGATGTTGTCCCGGGTCACGTCCACCGAGCCGCGCGGCTGCTGCGGAGGCCACGGCTGGTCCGGATCGGCCGGCACCCCCATGCCCAGCACCTGCGCGGCGCGCAGCGCGACCCGGGTGTGCCCCTCGGGCGAGAGGTGCAGCCGGTCGTCGTCCCAGGCCCGCCGGTCCTGTACGGACTTCAGGGACCAGAGGTCGAGCACCGGGCAGTCGTACCGGTCGGCGATCGCGCGCACGTGCGCGCTGTACGTCGCGACCTTGCCGCGCAGGTGCTTGAGGACCGGTACGCCCCGGGTGTCGAAGCCGGTGGTGATCATGACCTGGCCGACGGCCCCGGTGAGCTCGGCGACGGCCGCCTCGAACCGCTCGGCCACGTGGTCCGGGTCGCTGCCGGGACGGATGATGTCGTTGCCGCCCGCGCAGAAGGTCACCAGGTCGGGCGCGAGCTCCTTGGCCCGCGGGACCTGCTCCGCCACGATCTGGTCGAGGAGCCGCCCGCGGACGGCCAGGTTCGCGTACCGGAAGTCGTGTTCTTCGCGCTGATCGGCCAGGAGCACGGCCAGCCGGTCCGCCCAGCCGAGAAACGTTTCCCCGGGTCCCGGGTCCCCCACGCCCTCGGTGAAGCTGTCCCCGATCGCCGCGTACGAGCCGATGGTCTTGAGTGTCGTCGTCGCTGCCACGGGACCACATACTTCACCCCGTCACGTGACCTACGCCACCGTAGGCAGGGGTTGACGGACCGTGATTTATACCACCGGCAGGTGAGGAATAACAGCGCGTGAGGCCGGCCCCCCTCGGGCCCCGGCCTCACGCGGGTCCGGCGTCCGACAGCGGACCGGTTGGGGGTCGTCAGATGCTGACGCCCTTGGAGCGGAGGTAGGCCAGCGGGTCGACGTCGGAGCCGTAGGACGGACCGGTGCGGATCTCGAAGTGGAGGTGCGGGCCGGTCACGTTGCCGGTGGCGCCGGAGAGGCCGATACGCTGCCCGGCGGTGACGCTCTGGCCGACCGAGACCGACAGCTGGGAGAGGTGGCCGTACTGGGAGTACTTGCCGTCGGCGTGCCGGATGACGACCTCGTTGCCGTACGCGCCGCCCCAGCCCGCGGAGACGACGGTGCCCGCGCCGACCGCCTTGACGGTGGTGCCGCTGCTCGCGATGAAGTCGACACCGGTGTGGTAGCCGCTGGACCACATGGCGCCGGCGGTCTTGTACGCGGTGGAGACGCCGCCGCCGACGGGGGCGACGAAACCGGAGGAGGGCGCGGCCTGCTGCTGCTCGGCCGGGGCGGCGGGTGCGGCCGGGGCCTCGGCCTCGGGGGCGGCGCCCTCGTCCGGGGAGCCTTCGCCGGCGGCGCCCTCGTCCGAGGTTCCCTCCGCGGAGTCGGCCGGGCCCTCGTCCGCGGAGGAGTCGGCAGGGACATCGGCGGAGGACTGCTCGGCGGGGGCCTGGGTCCGGGCCGGGGCGGACTCGACGGCGGGCGCGGCGTCGCCCTCGGCGCCGAGCGCCAGCTTCAGCCCGGGGTGGATCAGCGAGGGGTCGGCGCCGACGGCCGCGCGGTTGTCGGCGTAGAGCTGCTGCCAGCCGCCGCCGAGGTGCCGCTGCTCGGCGATCTTGGAGAGGTAGTCACCCGGGACGACCGTGTACACGGCCGGCGCGGCCGCCAGCACCCGGGCGGCGGGAGCGGCCTTCAGCGCCGCGGGGACCTGAGCGGCCAGGACGGGGGCCGTCGCCGGGGCGGCGGCGGGAGCCGCGTGGGCGCCGGCGGCTCCGAACAGCGGGAGCGCGAGGGCCGCGCCGCCGGTACCGGCCATGGCGAAACCGCGGGATATCGAGGGGGACTTGGGACGGCGGTGCTTACCCTTTGCAGGCATGGCGAATTCCTCTCCGTCGCCTGCGAGGTGAGCTGTCGGGTTCGGACTGGAGATGTCCGGTCGTACATGAACAGCACATGGACGACTTCACCCCGAGCCGTCCCGGCATAAAGATCCGGAACAGCGGCTTACCTGGTTCCCCCGCTCCTGCCGCGCGCGTGAATAGTCGGGTGCGGTTTCCGGACGGTGGCAGGATTCGGCGGTCCATCCGGATCGATCGCGAAGGTAATCGAGTGGTGGCACACCGAACAAGCCGTGAATTTCCTGACGGAATCTCAAGGGTGCTGGTCCGACGGAATTCCGGTCACCCTGTGTCCATTCAATGGCGGCAACAGCCGCCCCGGCAGGGCAATTCACCTTTGACGATCAGGCACTCACGGTCACCGTATGATCTGGCTCACGGGGACGTGCCCGATCTCGCTTCCACTCATGGCAAGTTGTCGCCAAGTAGTGTAATTCGGACATCCCCACGACCAGGCAGAGGAGCCGCCGTGACCCAGCAGATACCCCAGAGCCCGTCCACGGAACCGGGACTGGCCGGAGTACGCAACTTCCGTGACGTGGGCGGGCTGCCGACCGCCGACGGCCGAAGGGTCAAGACGGGACGACTGTTCCGTAGCGGACATCTCGCCCATGCCACCGAAACCGATGCAGAGTTCCTCGCCGCTCTCGGACTGCACACCATCTTCGACTTCCGCAACGGCGCCGACCACGCGCTGGAGGGGCAGGACGTGGAGCTGCCCGGCGTGCGCAATGTCAACATTCCGCTCTCGGACCCGGCGGACGGCACGGAATTCTGGAAGATGGTCCGCGAAGGCGGCCTCGAAGAACTCCGCACGGTCCTGGGCGACGGCAAGGCCGCCGCGCGGATGGCGAACTCGTACCGCGGAATGATCAAGAACCGCACCGCCGAGCACGGCCGGGTGGTCCACGCCCTCGCCGAGGACAGCGTCCCGGCCCTCATGCACTGCGCCGCCGGCAAGGACCGGGCCGGCCTGTCGATCGCCGTCACCCTGCTCGCCCTGGGGGTCGAGCGCGAGGCGGTCGTGGCGGACTACCTGGAGTCGAACGCCCCCCACAACCGCTACCGGGTCCGCCGCGGCAGCCAGTCCGCCGAGGCCCGCTCCCCCGAGGTGATGGAACTGCTCGCGCCGCTCTTCGACGCCCGCGCCGAGTACCTGACGGCGGCCTTCGAGACCATCGACGGCCACTGGGGCGGTCTGGACCGTTACCTCGCCGAGGGCCTCGGGCTCACGCCCGAGACCCTCGACCGGCTCCGGGACCGCCTGCTCGACTGAGGTCGGCCAGGTGGACGGACGGGCGGACGGGCGGACGGAGCGGGCGGTCAGCGGTTGCCGACCGCCTGCTTCACCAGCGTCTTGCCGAAGTCCCACATCAGCCCGCCACCGGCGTGCGCCTCGTCCATGACGTCCCGGAAGGCGCGCACGAACCGGTCGACGTCCGCCTCGTCCACGATCAGCGGCGGGATGAGCTTGATCACTTCCAGATGGTCACCGGAGACCTGCGTGAGGATCCGGTGCTTCTGGAGCAGCGGCACGACAACCATCTGCGCGAACAGCCCCTTGCGGGCCGCCTGCAGCATCGTCCACCGGCTGCGCAGCCCCAGCGAGGACGGGCGCCCGAACTCGATGCCGACCATCAGACCGCGTCCCCGCACCTCGTGCAGCAGCTCGTACTCGTCCACCAGCGCCGCGAGCCGCCCGCGCAGCAGGTCGCCCATCGTGCGGGCGTTCGCCACCACCTCCTCGTCCTCCATGACGCAGAGCACCGCCAGACCGGCCGCCATCGCCTGCGCGTTGGAGCCGAAGCTGGCGGAGTGCACGAGCACCCGGTCCATGGACGAGTAGACCTTCTTGAAGATCCAGTCCTTGCCGAGGGTCGCCCCGACCGGCACGTAGCCGCCCGACAGCGCCTTCGCCACGCAGACCAGGTCCGGCTCCACACCCGGCTCGTGCTGGTACGCGTAGAAGTCGCCGGTACGCCCGAGGCCGGTCTGCACCTCGTCCGCGATCAGCAGCGCACCCCGCCGGTGCAGCAGTTCCTGCGCGGCGAGCAGGAAGCCGGGCGGGGCGCAGAGCACGCCCTTGCCCTGGATCGGCTCGACGACGAAGGCGGCCACGTCGCCGCGCTTCAGCTCCCGCTCCAGGGCGGCCAGGTCGCCGAGCGCGATCTTCGTGTCGGGCAGCAGCGGCGCGAAGCCGTCCCGGAAGCCGCCCTCCCCGTTGACCGAGAGCGAGCCCGTGGTGAGCCCGTGGAAGGCGTGGTCGCAGTAGAGGATCCTGGGCCGCCCGGTGGCGTACCGGGCGAACTTCAGGGCCGTCTCCACCGCCTCGGTACCGCTGTTCCCGAAGAAGACCCGGTCCAGGTGCGGACTGTACGAGAGCAGCTTCTCGGCCAGCAGCCCGGGCAGCGGCTGGCAGTCGAAGCGGGTCAGGTCGGCGAGCTGGGCGTCCAGGACGTCGTGCAGGGCGCGGCGGACCACCGGGTGGTGCCGGCCCAGGCCCATCACCCCGAAGCCGGCCAGCATGTCGAGGTAGTCGTTGCCCTCGGCGTCCCAGAAGTGGGCGCCTTCGGCCCGCTCGTAGACCTTGTCGAAGCCGATGGTGTGCAGCATCCGGGGCAGCTGGTGGTTGAGGTGGCGGGCGTGCAGCTCGTACCGCTCCCCGCCGCGCTCGGCCAGCAGGGCGCCGAGGTCGAAGCCCTTGCCCCGGCCGCCCTCCCCCGCGTGGCCCGTGCTCATGCCGAGGTGTCCCGGTTGCCGCCGATCGTCTCCCGGGCCGCGCGCAGGGACTCCTTGAGGGAGCCCATGGTGGCGAGGACGGCGGTCGGCTCGTAGCCGCAGTGCGCCATGCAGTTCGCGCAGCGCGGGTCCTTTCCGCGGCCGTACTTGCTCCAGTCGGTGTCGTGGATCAGTTCCCGGTACGTCGGCACGTACCCGTCGCTCATCAGATAGCAGGGGCGCTGCCAGCCGAAGAGGGAGTAATTCGGAATGGCCCAGGCGGTGCAGGGGAAATCGGCCTTGCCTTCCAGGAAGTCCAGGAAGAGCGGGGAGTGGTTGAGCCGCCAGCGCCGGCGGTTGCCGCCCGCGAAAGCCTTCTTGAAGAGTTCGCGGGTCTGTTCGACGCCGAGGAAGTGCTCCTGGTCCGGTGCCTTTTCGTACGCGTAGGCCGGCGAGATCATCATCTCGTCCACCTGGAGGTCGTCATTGAGGTAGTTGAGCACCTCGATGATGGTCTGCGGGGTGTCGGTGTTGAAGAAGGTGGAGTTCGTGGTCACCCGGAACCCGCGCTTCTTCGCCTCCTTGATGGCCGCGACCGCCTCGTCGAACACGCCCTCCTTGGCCACCGACTCGTCGTGGCGTTCGCGCAGACCGTCGATGTGCACGGCGAAAGCGAAATAGGGGGAAGGGGTGAAGTTCTCGATCTTCTTGCGGAGCAGCATGGCATTGGTGCAAAGGAAGACATACTTCCGTTTGGCCACCAACTGGCGCACGATCTCGTGGATCTGCGGATGCATCAAGGGCTCGCCGCCCGCGATGGACACCATCGGCGCACCGGACTCCAGCACGGCGCCGACCGCCTGGGCCACCGGCATGCGCTGCTTGAGCACCCCGGCCGGGTGCTGGATCTTTCCGCACCCCTCACAGGCCAGGTTGCAGGCGTAGAGCGGTTCGAGCTCGACGATCAGCGGGAACTTCTCACGCTTGCGGAGCTTCTGTTCGAGAAGATAGGTCCCGACCCTGATGGTCTGGCGCAGCGGCATGGCCATCTGGCTCACCTCCTGGGGAGCAGCAAAGAACGGTGCCAGTCATAAAACGCGGGCAGTACGGCACGCAGTACGCGGAAGGCCGATATTCCACCGCGCACCGTGCCGATACGGACGAGCTCGTGCTCCGGAGCGTCCACGATCACCCGGACGGCCGCAACCGGACGGCCCGCGCCTGCCGCGGCGCTGCCGCGGGTCGCGGTCCAGAGGGTGGCCGCGGACTCCATGTCGACCCCGATGGCGCCGGTGGCACGTAGCTGCGCGCGCTCCTGGCCCCGTACGACATGGTCGGATCCGGTCAGTGCGCCGACGTGTACGGTCCGGCCGGGTGCCGCCCGGGCCAGCGCCTCGGCGAGCAGGGCGGTCCCGGCGCAGGCGACGGTGCCGCGCGGGTCCCGGGTCTCCTCGGCGACGATCAGGTCACCGGGGCTCATGCCGGGCATCAGTCCGGCGCAGAACCCCGTGGCCAGGACGGCCGCACCGCGCAGCCCCGGCTCGCCGAGCGCCCGGCCGACGGCCCGCTCGGCCGCGCGCGGGCCCATTCCGGTGCGCAGGACGGCGTACCCCGGCGGCGCGGCCCCTCGTGCGCCGCGGGCGCCGCTGCGCAGGGCCGCCTGCTCGATGCGCAGCGCGCAGGCGACCAGCAGCGGGGCGGCGGGCCCGCTCCCGGCGGCGCCCATCAGGCCTCCTCGGCCCGGGCGGAGACGACCTCGCGGGCCGGGTGCGCGCCGTGCCACCCTTCGGGGCCGAACGGTTCCCCGTACAGGTAGCGGCCGAGCGCGGTGAGCGGGAACACCTGCCGGTACAGGTGGTAGTTGATGGAGAAGTCCCAGGGGAAGCCGGTTCCGGTGAAGTGCGGCTCGTCCCAGGAGCCGTCCTCGCGCTGCGTGTCGACGAGGTAGGCGATCCCCCGCTCGACGGACGCGGCGTCCCGCTCGCCCGCGGACAGCAGGGCCATCAGCGCCCACGCGGTCTGCGAGGCGGTGGAGGCGCCCCTGCCGGCCCAGGACGGGTCCTTGTACGACCGCTGGTCCTCGCCCCAGCCGCCGTCCTCGTTCTGTACGGACTCCAGCCAGCCCACGGCCCGCCGGATCGCGGGATGCGCCGGAGCGATGCCCGCGGCCGTGAGCGCCGGCACCACGGACCCGGTCCCGTACACGTAGTTGGTGCCCCAGCGGCCGAACCAGCCGCCACAGGACTCCTGTTCGGCGAGCAGCCAGGCGATGCCGCGGCGGGTCCGCGCATCGCCGGCCCGGCCCTCGACGGCGAGCATCTCCACGACGTGGGCGGTGACGTCGGCGGAGGGAGGGTCGATGACCTCGCCGAAGTCGCAGAAGGGCAGCCTGTTCGGGAAGGGGCTGGTGTTGTCGGCGTCGAAGGCGCCCCAGGCGCCGTTCTTCGACTGCATCCCGAGGTTCCAGGACACCCCGCGGGCGATGGCGGCCTCGACGCGAGCCGGCTCGGGGTGCTTGATCCGGCGCAGCGCGAGGACCACTTCGGCGGTGTCGTCGATATCGGGGTAGTTGTCGTTGTGGAACTCGAACGCCCAGCCTCCCGGGGCCAGTTGGGGCCTGCGCACGGCCCAGTCGCCACTGCGCACGATCTCCTCGCCGAGCATCCAGTCGGCGGCCTTCACCAGGGCCGGGTGATCGGGGCGCACCCCCGCGTCGGCCAGCGCGATGGCGGCCAGGCAGGTGTCCCAGACCGGGGACTGGCAGGCCTCGACCATGCGGGCGCCGTCGGAGCGCCACACGGCGAACCGGTCCAGGGATTCCAGTCCGGCCCGCATCACCGGGTGCTTCAGGTCGTAACCGAGCAGGTGCAGGGCGATGATCGAGTACACCGCGGGCGGCTGGATCCCGCCCCAGCAGCCGTCGTTCTCCTGCCGCTCGACGATCCAGCGGCCCGCCGTCGCCATCGCGGCCTTGCGCAGCCGGCGCGGGGCGAAGCGCCGGTACACGTGCAGGGCCTTGTCCATCCGCTGGAAGGCGCCGTCCCAACTGGTCACGGGAGCAAGGGGTTTGACCGGGTTCGGCAGCCGGGCGTCGGTGTGCAGCTCGTCCAGTGCGAAGGGGGCCGGGCGGACCGGCCGCAGCGCGGAGACCACGGTGAGCGGGACGATGGTCTGCCGGGCCCAGCAGCCGAAGTCGTAGATGTTGAGGGGCACCCACGGCGGCAGGAAGACCAGCTCGGGCGGGAGTTCGGGCAGGTGGTCCCAGCTCCACCAGCCGAACAGCGCCAGCCAGATCCGGGTGAACACCCGGGCGGCGGCGATCCCCCCGCGGGCCCTGATCCAGGCGGAGGCGCGGACCATGTGCGGGGCGTCGGGGGCGTCGCCCGCCAGGCGCAGGGCGACGTACGCCTCGATGGTGGCGGACAGGTCGCAGGGGCCGCCGTGGAAGGTGGCCCAGGTTCCGTCGCTCTGCTGCTCGCCGCGGATGAACAGGGCGGCGGCCCGTGTGGTGGCCTCGTCCCTGATCCCGAGGAACTGCCTCAGCAGCAGGTCTTCGGCGTCCATGGTGACGTTGGTCTCCAGGTCGCCCTTCCACCACCCGGCCGGGTCCTGCCGGCCGAGCAGATGCCGCGTGGCCCGCGCGGCGGCCTCCCGCGCCCCCGCCAGCAGGCCGGGGGCCGGGGGCGCCCCGGCCGTATCCCGGCCGGGCGGACCCAAGGCCGCGTCCGCGGTCCGTACCGCGCTGTCATCCGAGTCGGCGTCGCGGGCACCCGCACCCGCGCCCGCGCCGCCGTCGGTCGTCGCTGTCATGGCTTCCCCTTTACCTGCAGTGTCCTCTGCTGTCCTGGGGTCTGCCGTCGGCCGGTGCCGCGCGTCAGTTGACGGCGGCGCCGGCCGGCGACTCGCGATTCATATACGGGCCCGGGTGGCGATCACCTCTTGCGCACGACGACGAAGTCGGCGAGGGCTACGAGCTGGTCACGCACCCGCTGCGGCATGTTCACGTCGTCCAGCGCGCGGATCGCGATCGCGTGCTGGCGGCGCGCCTCGTCGGCGGTCCACTGGCGGCCGCCGGCCGCCTCGATGAGCGCGGCGCGGGCCGCGAACTCCTCCTCCGAGAAGTTCTCGAAGTCGTTGCTCTTGGCGTCGGCGGCGAGCAGCTCCGCGAGCTCCTCGCACGCGGGGCCGCCGGCCGCGAGGGCCGCGACGACGGGCAGGGACTTCTTGCGCTGGCGCAGGTCGCTCCAGGTCTGCTTGCCGGTGGCCTCGGGGTCGCCCCAGATGCCGAGCAGGTCGTCCACGGCCTGGAAGGCGAGGCCGAGGTGGTAGCCGTACTCCTCCAGCTTGTCGGCCGTACGGTCGTCCGCGCCGCCGAGCACGGCGCCGATGGAGACCGCGCAGGCGAGGAGGGCGCCGGTCTTGTTGCCCTCCATCTCCAGGCACTCCTCGACGCTGACGCGCTCGCGGTGCTCGTAGGAGATGTCCTGCGCCTGGCCGTCGATCAGCTTGCGGCTGGCGGTGGTCAGCCGGCGCGCCGCGCGGCCCGCCTCGACCGTGCCGAGCTCCAGCAGCACCTCGTTGGCGAGGGCGAAGAGGGCGTCGCCGACCAGGATCGCGAGGGCCGGTCCGTGCACCTTCCACACCGTGTCGCGGTGGCGGCGCTGCTCGTCGCCGTCCATCAGGTCGTCGTGGAGCAGCGAGAAGTTGTGTACGAGCTCGACCGCGACGGCCCCCGGGATGCCGACCTCGGCGGCGGCGCCGGCGGCCTCGGCGGAGAGCAGGGCGAGGGCGGGGCGGACGGCCTTGCCGCCGTCGCCGTCCGCCGGGTTGCCGTGGGCGTCGATCCAGCCGAAGTGGTAGGCGGCGACGGTGTCCATGGGCGCGGCGAGCCGGTCCACGGCGGCGCGGAGCACGGGCGTGGACAGCGTGCGGCCGCGCTCCAGGAGGGCGAGCGTGTCCGCCTTCTCCGCGCCCCCTGCGGCTGTGCCCACACTGGCATCCGTGTTCTCGACAGCCGGATTACCCGGGTTCACTGGCTCTCCTCTTGTTCCTGTACGTACTGCGGTGCGTGCTGCCGCAGTTGTGCCGGTGGTGCTGGTGGTGGTCATGCCGCCTCCTGCAGGGGGTGTTCGCGGGGACGGCCGAGCGCGGTGAGTGCGGCGTGCGCCGCGCTCAGTCCGCTGCGGACTGCGCTCTCCATGGTCGCGGGCCAGCCGGTGGCGGTCCACGCACCGGCGAGGTAGAGCCCCGGCGTGTCGGTCCGCGCGCCGGGCCGGAGCCGGCCGACTCCGGGGCTGGGGGCGAAGGTCGCCGTGCGCTCCCGGGTGACGAAGAAGTCCCGTACCTTCGCGCCGCGCGCGGCGGGCAACAGCCGCTCCAGTTCGGGCAGGTACTTGGCCCGCAGCACCGAGACGGGCTCGTCGATGTCGTCCTGGGCCACGGACTGGGACAGGGCCAGGTACTGGCCTCCGTCGGGAAGGCCGGAGGCGTCGGTGCGGTCGAAGACCCACTGGACCGGTGAGCCGAGCGCCGCGAAGAAGGGCGCCTTGAGGACCTTGCGGTCGTAGACGACATGGACGTTGAGGATCGGCGCGGTGCCGATGTCGAGGAGCTTGTCCGGGTCGGCGAGCGCGCCGGGCGGGAGCAGTCCGTGGGCCTCGCGCTGCGGGACGGCGAGGACGACGGTGCCGGCGTCGAGCGACTCGCTCTCGGTGTCGACGCGCCAATTCCCTTCAGCGCTGCGGGTGATGGCGGTGACCCGGGTGCGCAGCCCGGTCCGTACGCCGGCCGCGTCCAGGGCCTTGCGGGCGAGGGTGTCGTGCAGGTCGCCGAGGGGGACCTTGGCCCAGCCGATGTCCGCGGCGCCGTTCTCGGAGAGCAGGCCGGTCTTGAAGACCATGGCGGCCAGCCCCAGCGAGGACTGGCCGGCGGTGGCGTTGAGGGTGGCGATGCCGACCAGGTCCCACAGTGCCTCGATGGCGCGCGGGGACTGGCCGTAGCGGGCCAGCCAGGTGGCGAAGTCCAGGCCGTCGAGGGCCGGGTCGGTGGGGTCGAGCCGGCGCAGCGCGAGGGCGGCGCGCCCGACGCTCGCCCGTTCGGCGAGCGAGAGGTGCGGGTACCGGGCCAGCGAGGCGGCCAGGTGCAGCGGTACGGGCAGGGCGCTGCGGCGCAGCCGGCCCAGGCGGGGTCCGCGGGGGTGGGCGGCGTCGAGGACGGGCACGTCGAGCCGGTCCTGCAGGGGCGCGAGGTCGGCGCCGTCGACGCGGTCCAGGAACCACCGGTAGGCGGTGCAGCAGCGCAGGTAGACGTGCTGGCCGTTGTCGATGGTCAGTTCGCCGCGCTTGAAGGAGAAGGCGAGGCCGCCGAGCCGGGGCCGGCCTTCGAGCAGGGTGACCCGCAGTCCCGCGTCGGCGAGTTCGAGCGCGGCGGTGACCCCGGCGAGGCCGCCGCCGACGACCACTGCCCGGTTGGCGGTGCTGGCGGTCATACGTCCTCCTCCGTCGCTGCGACAGACGCCGCCGCGCGGCGCGGGGTTGCGCCGCCTGCCTGCGGGCCCGCCATCAGGCCCGCCTCCGGTTGCTCTGCCGCGAGATGGTCCGCGCGTCGAGGCCGGAGAGGCCGCGGACGGCCACGTACGCCTTCTCGTGCGTCGGCAGCGAGACGCGGCCGCGGAGCACCGCCTCGGGCTCGCGCTCGATGCGGTCCAGCAGGCGCCGGTAGATGCCCGCCATGGCGGCGACGCAGGCGCCGCTGCGCCGGTCGAGCATCGGCAGCAGTCGGTAGCCCTCGACGAACAGGGCGCGGGCGCGCCGGACTTCGTGGTGGACGAGCCCGGCGAAGTCGGCGCCGGGGGGCAACCGGTCGCTCTGGAAGCCGTCGGAGCAGCCGAACTTGGCGAGGTCCTCGGCGGGCAGGTAGGTGCGGCCGTTGCCGGCGTCCTCCCGTACGTCCCGCAGGATGTTGGTCAGTTGCAGGGCGAGGCCGAGGGTGTCGGCGTACTCGCCGGCGCGGGCGGCGTCGGGGGCGCCGGGGCCCGCGGTGGGGACGGTGCCGAACACGCCGAGCGAGAGCCGCCCGATGGCTCCGGCCACGCAGCGGCAGTAGACCTTGAGGTCGTCCCAGGTCGCGTAGGTCTCGCCGCGCACGTCCATCAGCACGCCGTCGATGAGCTCGTCGAGCCCTTCGAGCGGGATCGGGAAACGGTTCGCCGCGTGCGCGAGGGCGACGGCGACCGGGTCGGTGTCGTCCTCGTCGATCTCCTCGGCCCTGATCCGGCCGAGCAGGGCGCGGGTCTCCTCCAGCCGGGTCAGCTTCGCCTCGGGGGGCAGCGTGCCGTCGCCGATGTCGTCGACCCGCCGGGAGAAGGCGTACAGCGCGGACATCGCGTGCCGCTTGTCGGTGGGCAGCAGCCGGATGCCGTACGCGAAGTTGCGCGCCTGCGAGCCGGTGACGGCATCGCAGTAGCTGTAGGCCGCCTGTACCGGGGCGGACGGCGCAGACGGTGTGGACGCGTGTGTGGGGCCCTCCACGTTCGGGCTCACCCCTTTCTCGGCACGGTGCGAAGGACGGCGGCCACCTCGCGGAACAGTCGGCTCTTGATGGGCTTGGGCGGGCCGGGAAGTACGTCGAAGCCGGCTGCGGAGACGGCGCGCAGGGCGGCGCGCCCTCCTCCCACGAAACCCGCGAGCAGCAGCCGGAGCCTTCCGTGCACGCTACCCACGAGCGGGGTGCCTTCATTCAGGAGGTCCCGTGCGCGTTCTGTTTCGAATGCGATGAGGGAGCGTACGGATGCGCCGGCGCTGGTGGCCCCCAGGTCGGCCTCGGTGACGTGGAAACGGCGCATGTCCTCGGCGGGGAGGTAGATCCGGTCCCGTCCGAGGTCCTCGGTGACGTCCTGGAGGTGTTCGGCGATCTGCAGCGCGGTGCAGATCATGTCGGAGCGGCGGACGCGCTCGGGGGTGCTGGTGCCGGTGAGGGACAGCACGAGGCGGCCGACGGGGTTCGCGGAGAGCTCGCAGTAGTCGAGGAGGTCCCCGTACGTCTCGTAGCGCGCGACCCGCTGGTCCTGGCGGTTGGCTTCGATGAGGCCGAGGAAGGGCTCGGGGGTCAGCGCGTGGGCGCGGACGACGGGCCGCAGGGCCAGCAGGAGCGGGTGGCGCGGGGGGCCGTCGGTACCGCCCGAGCCGTTGAAGACACGGTGCAGGTCGGCCTCGAGGGCATCGAGCATGGCGAGCCGGTCGTCCACGGCTGCGGGGTCGAGCCCGAGGAGTACGGCGTCGCGTCCGCCGGGGGCGAGGTCGCCGTCGCCGATGTCGTCGACCAGGCGCGCGTACCCGTAGACGGCCATGAGGCCCTCGCGCCAGGCGCGGGGGAGGAAGGCGGGGGCGACGGGGAAGTTCTCCGACGCCGCTTTGCCGAGGGTGGCGCGCGCGTGGGCTGTGTCGGACCGGGTGCGGATGCCGTGCCCCGCGGTCACCTCCCGCCGCCCGGGGCGGGGACGGCCGTCGTGCTTGGGGGCCGGAGAATTCCCGTAGCCATTGCCGTCACATCTCCCGTTCTACACTGCCGACCCAATACATCCTATTTCGGACACGCCGCCGGACTTTCCCCGGGGTACCCCAGGCCGTTCACCTGCGGGGAATCGTCCCCTCTTGCCTCGATTCAGGACGCGGTCCAGCTTACGCTGTACAACGCCGCGGAAGCTCAACGGGTATTCGGTCAGCTACTTAATGTCGTCCCTACAATGCGCAAATCGCTCCCCCGCATGCCGAGGCCCCCGCCGCGGGGAGCGGCGGGGGCCTGTTACGGCCTGCGGTACAGCGGTCAGTGGCCGGTCGCCTTCTCGTATGCCGAGACGACTTCCTCCGTGGGCCCGTCCATCAGGAGTTCGCCCTTCTCCAGCCACAGCACCCGGTCACAGGTGTCGCGGATGGACTTGTTGTTGTGGCTCACCAGAAAGACCGAACCGGCCTTTTCCCGCAGTTCGCGGATGCGGTTCTCGGAACGCACCTGGAAACTGCGGTCACCGGTGGCCAGGGCCTCGTCGATCATCAGGACGTCGTGGTCCTTGGCCGCCGCGATGGAGAAGCGCAGTCGCGCCGCCATGCCGGAGGAGTAGGTGCGCATCGGCAGCGAGATGAAGTCGCCCTTCTCGTTGATTCCCGAGAAGTCGACGATCTCCTGATAGCGCTCCTTGACCTGCTCACGGGACATTCCCATGGCGAGACCACCGAGGACCACGTTGCGCTCGCCGGTGAGGTCGTTCATCAGCGCCGCGTTGACACCCAGCAGCGAGGGCTGGCCGTCGGTGTAGACCTTGCCCGACTCGCAGGGCAGCAGACCCGCGATGGCGCGCAGCAGCGTCGACTTGCCGGAGCCGTTGGAGCCGATGAGGCCGATGGCCTCACCGCGGTAAGCCGTGAAGGAGACCCCGCGCACGGCGTGGACCCGGCGCACGCCCGGGGCGTCGCCCTTGCCCCGGCGGAGTATCTTGCTGAGCGCCGCGGTGGCGCTGCCCTTGCCGCCACCGCCGGTGTTCACGCGGTAGACGATGTGGACGTCGTCGGCGATGACGGTGGGGATCTTCCCCTGGTTGCTATCAGCCACGGCCGTAACGCTCCTCAGCCTTCCAGAAGTAGATGAACCCGCCGAGGCCGATCACGACGGCCCAGCCGACCGCGAAGGCCCAGACATGCGGCGGCAGGTTGCTCGCTCCGTACCCGTCGATCAGCGCGAAGCGGACCAGGTCCATGTAGATCGCGGCCGGGTTCCACTGGAGCGCGGTCCCGATCCACTCGGGCTTGTCCTTGAGCATCTCGCTGATCGAGAACATGACGCCGGAGGCGTACATCCAGGTGCGCGTGATGAAGGGCATCAGCTGCGCGAGGTCGGGGGTCTTGGACCCCATCCGCGCGAAGATCAGGGCGAGCCCGGTGTTGAAGACGAACTGCAGCGCCAGCGTCGGGATGACCAGCAGCCACGACAGCTGCGGGTAGTTCCCGAAGGCGACCGCGACGATGAACACGACGATCATCGAGTACAGCAGCTGTCCGAGCTGCTGCATCGAGAAGGAGATCGGCAGCGAGGCGCGCGGGAAGTGCAGGGCCCGGACGAGGCCGATGTTGCCGGGGATGGCCCGGACACCCGCCATCAGGGAGCTCTGGGTGAAGGTGAAGACGAAGATGCCCATCACCAGGAAGGGGATGTAGACCCCCTTCTCCATGCCCCGGCCCGCGTCCAGGATCAGGCCGAAGATCAGGTAGTACACCAGGGCGTTCAGCAGCGGGGTCGCCACCTGCCAGACCTGGCCGAGCTTCGCCTCGCTGTACTGCGCGACCAGCTTGGCCCTGGAGAAGGCCATGATGAAGTGGCGCCGGTCCCAGAGCTGCCGCACGTACTCGCCGAGCCCGGGCCGGGCACCGCTGACTGACAGGCCGTACTTCCCGGCGAGTTCCGCGGGGCTCAGCCTCACGTCGTCGGACGGCGGCTTGCTCGTGGCGAGGGCGCCGTCGTGGGTTGTGTCACTCACAAGTTGAAACTTTCGTCTTCAAGATGCGGCAGGAAGGGCATCAGGCTGGTCGCAGGAGGCCCATGATCGCGCCATGTTCCCAGACGCGGGCCCGTCAGATGACAGGTGGTCGGCCCAGTCGGGTCAACCGCCAGACCGTACGCCATCTCATCGGGCGCCGAGGCCCGCAGGGAGTCGTCAAACCCTCCCTGAAACCGCCGAACCAGGCCTTGAGCGCCGGTACCGACGGTCTGCGTACGAGCGTCAGCAGGAGCCAGACGCCCAGGTAGACCGGGACCAACGGAGCGGGCAGGTTTCGGCGGGCGAGCCACACACGGTTACGAGCCACCATACGGTGGTACACCGCGTGCCGGGAGGGGGCTGTCGTCGGGTGCAGCAGCACCATGTCCGCCCGGTAGTCGATCAGCCACCCTGCGTCGAGTGCCCGCCAGGCCAGGTCGGTTTCCTCGTGGGCGTAGAAGAACTCCCCCGGCAGGGGCCCGACCTGCTCGAACACCTTCGTGCGGACGGCGTTGGCGCCGCCCAGGAAGGTGGTCACGCGCGAGGAGCGCATCGGGTCGGAGGCCCGCAGCCGGGGCACGTGCCGGCGCTGGGTCTCGCCGGTCTGCGGATCGGCGATCCGGAAACTGACGATCCCGAGCTCGGGGGCCTCGGTGAAGGCCTGCCGGCACAGCTCGGCGGTGTCGGTCCGCTCCAGCAGCCCGTCGTCGTCGAGGAAGAGCAGGGCGTCCACTTCGCGGCCGCCGGGCCCGAAGGCCTCGATGCCCACGTTGCGGCCGCCGGGGATGCCCAGGTTCTCGGGCAGGTCGACGGTGCGCACGCCCTCTGGGAGCCCGCTGACCCGCACGCCCTGGCCCACGACGACGACCTCGACCGGGTCGCCCTCCTGGCGGGCCACCGAGTCGAGCAGCGCCTTGAGCTCGTCGGGCCGGTTGCCCATGGTGATGATCACGGCGCCCAGCCGCATCGGCGCGGTCACTTGAGCCTGCTGGAGGCCAGGACCGACACCAGGTGCAGCACCGTCTGGAGCAGCGCGATGCCGGCCAGCACGGCGACGCCGAGCCGCGAGAAGAACAGGTCGCCCCGGACCTGGTCCACGACGGCCAGCACGAGGATCAGCAGCGACGCCTCGATGCCGAGGACGAGCCGGTGGAACTTGAGCGCGGCGGCGGCCCGGCGGGCCAGCGCCATGCCGGAGGAGCGCGGCTCGGACGCCGATTCCTTGACCGGCTCCTTCCCGACCTGGTGCCGGGCGACGCCGACGAGGTCGGTCTCGGCCTTGATCAGGATCGCGCCGAGCGCCGCGAGGGTGCCGAGGAAGGCCCACAGCCAGTCGATCCGCCCGCTGCCCCACAGGTCGGCGGCGCGCAGGCCGAAGCCGACCAGCACCGCCGCGTCGCACAGGTACGCGCCGACGCGGTCCAGGTACACGCCGGACAGCGAGAACTGCTGCTTCCAGCGGGCGACCTCGCCGTCCACGCAGTCGAGCAGCAGGTACAGCTGGACCGCCACGACACCGAGTACGGCGCCCCAGACGCCCGGCACCAGCAGGGCCGGGGCCGCGAGGACGCCGGCCAGGGTCATCACGTAGGTCAGCTGGTTCGGCGTGACCTTCGTGGTGACCAGGAAGCGGGTGATGCGCAGGGAGATCTCGCGCATGTAGAGGCGTCCGCCCCAGTGCTCGCCGCTGCGCCGGTCCTTCACGCCCGCCGGGTGAACGACGGGCCGGAGTTCAGCTACGGATGGTCTTGGCATAGTCGGCGTAAGCGTCCCTGATCTCGGCGGCGGACAGGTTGAGGTGTTCCAGGATGGTGAAGCGTCCCGGACGGGTCTGGGGGGCGTACTCGACGGCCGCGACGAACTCGTCGACGCTGAAACCGATCTCCTGGGGCAGCACGGGCAGCCCGTGGCCGCGCAGCACCTGGACGAAGAGCCCGGACTGCTCGGCGGCTCCGCGCAGGTGCATCGCGAAGGCGGCGCCGATGCCGACCTGCTCGCCGTGGAGCGCGGAGCGCCCCGGGTAGAGCAGGTCGAAGGCGTGGCTGATCTCGTGGCAGGCGCCGGACGACGGGCGGGTGTCCCCGCTGATCGACATGGCGATGCCGGAGAGGACCAGCGCCTCGGAGAGCACGGTGAGGAACTCGTCGTCGCCGCAGCCGCCGGGGTGGCGCAGGACGGACTCGCCGGCGGAGCGGGCCATGGCGGCGGCCAGGCCGTCGACGGGCTCGCCGGTGAGGCGGTGCGAGAGCTCCCAGTCGGCGATGGCCGAGATGTTGGAGATCGCGTCACCGATGCCGGCGCGGATGAACCGCACCGGGGCTTCCTTGATCACGTCGAGGTCGATCACCATGGCGATCGGCGTGGGGACACCGTAGGAGCCCCGGCCGTTGTCGTTGTCCAGGATGGACACCGGCGAGCAGATGCCGTCGTGGGAGAGGTTGGTGGCGACGGCCACCATGGGCAGCCCGACCCGCGCCGCGGCGTACTTCGCCACGTCGATGATCTTGCCCCCGCCCAGGCCCACCACGGCGTCGTAGCGGCGGCCCTTTATGTCGTCGGCCAGCTTGACCGCAGAATCGATGGTGCCGTCGACGACCGGGTACCAGTCGGCGTGCGGCAGCACGGGCTCCAGCTTGGCGCGCAGCGCCACGCCGGAGCCGCCGCTGATCGCGATCGCCAGCTTGCCGGACGCGGAGATCCGCTGGTCGGCCAGGAGGCCGGCCAGGTCGTCCATGGCGCCGCGGCTGATGTCTACGACGACCGGCGAGGGGATGAGCCGCGTCAGTACTGGCATGCGATCGTCCGGCCCTTGGCGAGGTCGTCGTGGTTGTCGATCTCGACCCACTTGATGTCGCCGATGGGGGCCACGTCGATCGTGAAGCCGCGGTTCACGAGCTCCTGGTAGCCGTCCTCGTAGTAGAGGTCGGGGTCCCGCTCGAAGGTGGTCTTCAGCGCGTCGGCGAGCTCGGCGGCGGCCTCGGCCTCGATGAGGGTGACACCGATGTACTCACCGGTGGCCCCGGCGGGGTCCATCAGCTTGGTGATCTTCTGGACGGCACCCCCGTCGGCGTCGCCGGTGGTCGTGATGACCTTCATCTCCTCGTCGGCCAGGTTCTTGACCGTGTCGAGGGCGAGGATGATCTTCTGGCCGTTGCCGCGGGCCGCGAGCAGGGTCTCCTCGACGGAGACCGGGTGCACGGTGTCGCCGTTGGCGAGGATCACGCCCTGCCCCAGGACCTCACGCGCGCACCACAGGGAGTAGGCGTTGTTCCACTCCTCGGCCTTGTCGTTGTCGATCAGCGTGATCTTGACGCCGTACTTGGCCTCCAGGGCCTCCCGACGCTCGTAGACGGCTTCCTTGCGGTAGCCGACGACGATCGCGACCTCGGTGAGGCCGACGGCGGCGAAGTTGCCGAGCGTCAGGTCCAGGACCGTGATGCTCTCCTCCGCGCCTTCGGGGCCGACGGGCACGAGGGCCTTGGGCAGGGTGTCGGTGTAGGGACGCAGGCGGCGTCCGGCACCGGCAGCGAGTACAAGGCCGATCATGCTGGTTCTCCTTCGTCATGTACGGCGGGTGCTCCGGAGGAGACCCAGAATCGGATGCTCTCCACGAGCACCACCAGTGCCACGAACACGGCCATGGCCGTGAGCGCGACGGGGAACGCGTCGCGTGCGAGGACGGTTGCCAGGACCACGGTCAGCAGGACCCGGCCCTCGTGCCCGCCGATCGCCCGCACCAGCCAGCGCGGGGGCGCGCCGGAGCCACCGCGGATGCGGTACACCGTGTCGTAATGATGGTAGGCGACCGCCGCGACCAGTCCGAATGCCGCCGGAAGGGCTCCGGGGACGTCCGACTTGGCGGCCAGCGCGAGGATCGTCACGTACTCGGCGAAGCGGAAGAGCGGCGGGATCAGCCAGTCGAGCGGGCCCTTGAGGGGCCTGGAGACGGCCGCGCCCGCGAAGAACGCGTACGCCACGGCGGTCCCGATCAGCCAGGGGTCGGAGAAGTCGCGGGTGACGGCCCCGCCGACCATCAGCACGGAGCCGGCCAGGGCCAGCCCCACCGCGGCCTTGTCCGGCCGGCGCTTCGCGGGGGCCGACGAGCGCATCCAGGCGAGCACACCGGAGTCGGCGAGGTCCGCGAGGGCCTGAGCGGCCCGGTCGGTACGGGTCGCCTTGCGGGTCAGCGAACGCAGGACCCGGCCGGCGGTGGTGTAGAGGGCGCCGAAGGCGCAGCCGATCAGCAGGGCGTAGAAGACGGTCCGCGGGGTGGTGACGGCGGTCAGTACCGCGATCATCGCCCAGCGCTCACCGATCGGGAGGATGATCATCCGGCGGACCCAGACCGTCCAGCCGACGCTGTCGAGCTTGTCGGACAGGGCCGCGGTGGGACTGGTGTTGGCCGTGGCGTCGTGATTGGCCTCGTTGAAGGCGAAGTCGACGACGTGCCGGCAGGTCATCAGGATCATCGAGCCGAGCGCGAGGGCCCAGACGTCATCGCCGTTCCTGGCGGCCCCGAGCGCGAGGCCCGCGTAGAAGGAATACTCCTTCGCGCGGTCGAAGGTCGCGTCCAGCCAGGCACCCATCGTCGAGTACTGGAGCGAGTAGCGGGCGAGCTGCCCGTCGGTGCAGTCCAGGACGAAGGAGACGAGCAGCAGTACGCCCGCCGCGACGTAGCCCCAGCGCTCGCCCGTGGCGGCGCAGCCGGCCGCGATCAGCGCGGTGATCAGCGAGGCGGTGGTCACCTGGTTCGGGGTGAGGCCGCGACGCGCGCACCAGCGGGCGATGTAGCGCGAGTACGGGCTGATGAAGAAGGTGGTGAAGAACCCGTCGCGGGACTTCACGGCGGTGCGCAGCCGGACGGCCTCGTCGTCCACGGCGGCGACGGCGACGGCCGCCGCGTCGCGTTCCGCCGTGGTGGCGGGTACGGCGGCGACGAGCGTGCCCAACTCGGGGCGCTGGACGGTGGTCCCGGCGGTCTCGACCGCGGCGGCGAGCCGGTCGGCGTACGGGCCGGCGCCCTCGGGCGCCGACTCGGCGGCCTTGTCGAGGGCCGCGCGGGCGCCCGGCTGGACGGCGAGGGCCCCGGTCACGGCGCAGGCGTCGAACCTCGGGTCGGTCAGCGCGAGCCGCAGTGCGTGCGCGTGCCCGACGAACCCGCTGTCCACGACGGCCACCCGCTGGTCGGCGGGTACGGCGGCCAGCGCGGCGGCGGTCTCTTCAGGTGCGGCGGCGGAACGGACGTCGAAGCCGAGGGAGCGCAGCTGGTCGGCGAGCGGTGATCCGGGGACCGGCAGGCCGGTGAGGATGACGGTCGGCAGACGAACTCACTCCTTGTGACGAACACGTGACGGCCGCCTCGTGGGCGGCGGCTCGTCGGCAGAGGCTATCGGATGAACGGAAGCAGGGGTTCACCACCCGTTTACGCCCCGATGAGCCGAGCATTCCGGGCTTCGGGGCAGGCGCGATCATCATTGACGATCACGGCGCGATACCACAAACGGCATGGATGTTACGGTGGACACGCCCCTGATCGTGTCGAGTGAAAGAGGTGGGTTGATGACCGTCGCAGTGGTCGCGGCCATGCGCAGCGAACTCCGGTGCATCCCCCATTTCTGCCGGGCATCCGGCCGGGCCTGACCCCGCGCTTCGCGCACCAGGGCGATCCCCCAGCCATCGCTGGGAGGCGCCCCCGGGTCGGCCGGAGCCCCCGTTCAAGGGTTCACGTTGACCGACAACACCACCTTCAGTTCCTTCAGCCCCTTCATGCGGGCCTTCTACGCGCTGCACCGCGGGCTGCCCCGACAGGCTCCCGGGTCCGACGCGAGCACCCGTCACCTGCTGTCCCTGTGCGGACGGCTGCCCGAGCGGCCGCGCGTCCTCGACCTGGGCTGCGGTCCGGGCCGTAGCGCCCTGCTGCTCGCCGCCGAGGCGGGCGAGGGCGCACGCGTCACCGCCGTCGACGTCTACGAGGGCTTCCTCGACGAGCTCCGCGAGGGCGCCGAGGCCCGCGGGCTCGGTGACCGCGTCCACGCCGTCAGGGCGGACATGGGCGCACTCTCCTGCGAGGACGGTTCCTTCGACCTGATCTGGGCCGAGGGCTCCGCCTACATCCTCGGCTTCGACCACGCGCTCGCGCAGTGGAAGCGGCTGCTCGCGCCCGGCGGCACCCTGGTGCTGACCGAGTGCGAGTGGACCTCCGAGGAGCCCTCCGCCGGGGCCCGCGCCTTCTGGGACCCCCAGTGCGCCCTGCGCTCCACCGCCCGCAACCTCGCGTCCGCCCAGGCCGCCGGGTACCGGGTGCTGGGCGTGCACCACCTGCCCGACTCCGACTGGGGCGAGTACTACGGCCCGCTCGCCGAGCGGGTGGCCGGGGGCGCGGAGCCCGTGGACCCGGAGGCGGCCGCGGCGCTGGCCGCCGTACGTGAGGAGCTCGACGTACGGGAGCGGTACGGGCACGAGTACGGGTACACCGGCTTCGTCCTGCGCCCCGTGAGCGCCGGGGACGGGGGCGCCTGGGCTGCCCGTCCGGAGACCGCGGCCGACGAGGCGGCGGTACGGGACGTCCACCTGGCGGCCTTCGAGACCCCGCTGGAGGCGGATCTCGTGGACGCGCTGCGGACCGACGGCTCGTGGCTGCCGGGGCTCTCGTACGTGGCCGAGGGCCCTGACGGATCCGTGGCGGCGCACGCGCTGCTGACCCGCTGCGAGGTCGGCGGCGCGGCGGCGCTGGCCCTCGCGCCGGTGGCGACCGCTCCCGCGCACCAGCGCTCAGGCGCCGGCAGCGCCGTCGTACGGGCGCTGCTCGCGGCGGCCAAGGAGCGGGGGGAGGCGCTGGTCCTGGTCCTGGGGCACCCGGAGTACTACCCGCGCTTCGGGTTCCTGCCGGCCTCGCGCTTCGGGATCCGGGCGCCCTTCGAGGTGCCCGACGAGGCGATGATGGCGCTGGTCCTGGACGATTCCGTGCCGGTCGCGGCAGGCACGGTCACGTATCCGGCCCCGTTCGGGGTCTGATCCCGCCGCGGCCGGATGATCTGCCCCCCGTCGCTTATCACGCGCCGGGGGGCAGACATGCGCGGATCACCGAAGTGGGGACAAGCCCCTTTTGTACGGCAGACTGAAGGTCGAAGTCCGAAGCGAAGGATGGGTATGCCGACCACACCAGCCACCGCCGCGAACAGCGCGTCCAACGGCACCGGCACTCAAGAAACGATCATGCTCGAACTGGTCGACGAGTCCGGCAACACCATCGGCACGGCGGAGAAGCTCTCCGCCCATCAGGCCCCCGGTCTGCTGCACCGGGCGTTCTCCGTGTTCCTCTTCGACGAGCAGGGCCGTCTGCTGCTCCAGCAGCGGGCCCTCGGGAAGTACCACTCCCCCGGCGTCTGGTCGAACACCTGTTGCGGTCACCCCTACCCCGGGGAGTCCCCGTTCGCGGCCGCGGCCCGGCGGACCCACGAGGAACTGGGGCTGTCACCCTCCCTGCTCGCCGAGGCGGGCACGGTCCGCTACAACCACCCGGACCCCGCGTCGGGGCTGGTCGAGCAGGAGTACAACCACCTGTTCGTGGGACTCGCTCAGGCGGCTCTGCGACCGGATCCGGAGGAGGTCGCCGACACCGCGTTCGTCACCGCCGAGGAACTGGCGAAGAGGCATGCCGAGGCGCCGTTCTCGGCCTGGTTCATGACCGTGCTGGACGCGGCCCGGCCCGCGATCCGCGAGCTGACCGGCGAGGCCGCGGGCTGGTAGGCCGCGGGCCGTACGGGAGCAGCCCTACGGGGATCGGCCGGCCGGAGATCAGCCCTACGGGGATCAGCCGGCCGGGGTCGGTGCGGTGAGCGGCAGGGCCGCCCAGATGACCTTGCCGCCCGTCGAGGTGTGCTCGACGTCGCAGACCCCGCCGGACTCCAGTGTGATCTCCCGGACCAGGAGCAGGCCCCGGCCGCCGGTCTGGCCGAAATCCGCCTCCAGCGCCTTGGGGCGGTACGGGTGGTTGTCCTCGACGGCCACCCGTACCCACTCCCGGCCGATGGCGACCTCCACGGCGACCTCCGGGGAGAGCAGGGCCGCGTGCCGGACCGAGTTCGTCACCAGTTCGGAGACGATCAGCAGCAGGGAGTACACCAGGTCCTGATGGGCCGGCACCCCTTGGCGCCCCAGCAGGTCGCGGACCGCCCGGCGGGCCTGCGGAACGGATTCTTCTACCGCGGGAGCGGTGAACCGCCACACTCCCTCATAGGCAAGGGGGGCGGCGGCCGGAGCCTTCGGTCCGTCCCCCTCGGCTGGCGGGACACTCCCGCTGACGTCCATGTCCCGGCCCCCGTCTTCGCGCTCGATCGTCTCCACGCGACAAGAGTGGGGAACAGCCCGGTCCGGGCCGGACCGCTGACCATAAGTCAGCGCCTATCGGACGCTTTCTGACCACCGGCGCATGACAGAGTCAGTTGTTGGACCGATCCTGATCTTCTGGCAGGCGCTTCTCGGCCGCCTGGCGCGTCTCGGCCCCCGCACCCGCCCCCTCCGCCGCCCCGCCCTGCGGGGTGTCTTCCCTGACCAAGCCCAGAATGCGGCGGGCTCCCAGGCCCACGCCCATCAGGCTCAGCCCGTCGAACAGCAGGGCGAGGGAGAAGAAGGTTCCGATCACGTACAGACTGTTGCCGGGCCAGTTGGAGAGGATCAGCACGCCCAGCAGGATGCCGAAGGCGCCCTGGACGAGGGTCAGCCCGAAGTTCGCCCCGCGCACGACCAGCCCGCCGACCAGCCGGAACACCCCGCCGGTGAGGAAGAGGAGGGCCGCGAACATGGTCAGTGCCTCGGCGCTCGCCTCGGGGCGGCGCAGGATCACGAAACCGGCCGCGATGTTGATGGCGGCGACGATGACCGCGAGCCAGAAATAGTTGCTCTTGCGGGACTGCACGGCCTGCGCCAGCCCGACCAGGCCGCCGACCAGCAGCAGCCAGCCGAAGAGGAACATCGAGGTCAGGGTGGCGGCGGCGGTGTAGATCAGCCCCACCAGCCCCGCGATCACCAGCAGGACCCCCAGCAGGGCCATCATGCCGAAACTCCGGCGGACCTGCTCCCTGTCCCTTCCTCCCTCGGTCCGGTCCGCACGGTCTGCACGGTCTGCGCCCATGGACGTGCCACCTCCTCGCACCCCCCGGACGGACTCCCTTGATCATAGGTAGCACGGCCCGGGATAGCATCCGGCGCATGGACGCAGCCGCAACCGCAACGCTTCTGCACTCGGTGGCCGACGGGGTCGCCACCGTCGTGATCTCCCATCCCGCCAAGCGGAACGCCATGACCGCGATGATGTGGCGCCGCCTGCCGGAGCTGCTGGAAGGTTTCGCGGCCGATCCCGCCGTCCGGGTGCTGGTACTGACGGGCGCCGGCGAGACCTTCTGCGCGGGGGCGGACATCTCCGCCATCACCGGGGGCGAGGACCAGCAGGCCCTGGCCGTGGCCGCCGAGGAGGCCCTGGCGGCCTTCCCGAAGCCCACGGTGGCGGCCATCCGCGGCTTCTGCGTGGGCGGCGGCAGCCAGCTGGCGGCTGCCTGTGACCTGCGCTTCGCGCAGGAGGGCGCCTCCTTCGGGGTCACGCCGGCGAGGCTGGGCATCGTGTACGCGGCCTCGTCCACCCGGCGGTTGACGGCCCTGGTCGGGCCGGCCGTCGCCAAGTACCTCCTGTTCTCGGCCGAGTTGATCGATGCCGAGCAGGCCTTGCGGGCGGGATTCCTGAACGAGCTGCTGCCTGCGGGTCAACTGGACAAGCGGGTAAGGGAGTTCACCAGGATCCTGACCACGCGCTCACAGCTGACCCAGGCGGCCGCGAAGGAGTTCGCCGACGGCCGGACCGACCGGGACGCCCACTGGGCGGCGCAGGCGGCCGCGAGCGGCGACACCGCCGAGGGTGTCGCCGCGTTCCTGGAGCGCCGCACTGCGGCCTTCACCTGGACCACCGGGCCATCCGCTCCTACCGGAGGATGAAACGGCTCTTGCCCCGCCATTCCTCGACCACGTCGGCCGGGGCCTTGTCCGGCGAGCCCGCGTCGTAGGGCGGCTGGGGGTCGTACTCGGTCAGCAGTTGGACGGACTGGGCCAGCCGGTCCCCGCCGATCCGGCCCAGCAGGGCCAGGCCCATGTCGATGCCGGAGGACACCCCGGCGGCGGTCACGTACTTCCCGTCGAAGACGACCCGCTCGCCGGTGGGCTCGGCCCCGTACGACGGGAGCTGGTCGAGTGCGAGCCAGTGCGAGGTGGCCCGCCGGCCACGGAGCAGCCCGGCGGCGGCCAGCAGCAGCGAGCCGGTGCATACCGACGTGGTCCAGGTGCTGGTGGCGTCGGCCGCCCGGAGCCAGTCGAGCAGGACCTCGTTCTCCATCTGGTCGCTCTGCCCGGGGCCGCCGGGGACCAGGATGATGTCGGGGTTCGGCACATCGGCGAGCGCCTTGTCCGCCACCAGCGCGAGCACGCCGGAGTCATTGCGCACGGGTCCGGGCCGCTCGGCCACGAACACGGTCTCGGCCCCCGGGAGCCGGCCGAGGGTGTCGAAGGGCCCGACGGCATCGAGGGCGGTGAAACGGTCGAAGAGCAGGATGGCGATCTGCATGGCTCCTCCGGAGCGGTAGACGGTCTCGGTTGTGGCTGCGCCCCGTACGGGGCAGTGCGCTGTACAGGGGCGCGTCAGGCGCGGCCGCCGAAGCGGCGGCGGTACTCCGCCGGGGACTGGCCCAGGGTCTTCACGAAGGCCCGGCGCAGTGCCTCCGGCGTCCCGTAACCGCAGGCGCGCGAGATCTGGGCCACCCCCTCCGCACTGTCCTCCAGCAGCCGCCGCGCGTGCTCCACCCGTACCCGCTCGACGTACCGGCCGGGCGTCACCCCGGTCTCCGCCTGGAAGGCGCGGGCGAAGTGGCGCGGGGAGAGCCGGGCCCGGGCCGCGAGCGCCTCCACGGTGAGGTCCCCGCCCGGATGCTCGGTGATCCACTGCTGGACGTCCCGCAGCGGCTCCCGCCGGGCGGTCTGCGCCGCGAGCTGCGCGCTGAACTGGGCCTGGTTCCCCGGCCGGCGCAGAAAGACCACCAGGTGGCGGGCGATGGCCAGCGCGAGGTCCCGCCCGAAGTCCTCCTCGACCAGGGCCAGCGCGAGGTCGATCCCCGCCGTCACCCCGGCCGAGGTGCTCACCGGCCCGTCCCGTACGTAGATGGGGTCCGGCTCGACCTCGACGGCCGGGTAGTCCCGGGCCATCTGCTCGCAGGCGTGCCAGTGCGTCGTCGCCCGCCGCCCGTCCAGCAGCCCGGCCTCGGCCAGCAGCAGGCCTCCGGTGCACACGGACACCAGCCGCTCCGCCCCACCCCCGTGGGCGCGCAGCCAGCCGGTGAGCCGCGGTTCGAAGTCGGCCGAGTACTGCCCCCCGGGCACCAGCAGCGTGGTCCCGGCCCCCGGTCGCTCGCCCTCCAGGTCCCCGTCCGGCACCAGCGTCAGCCCGCTGTTCGTACGGACCGGCGCACCGCCGAGGGAGACCGTCCGGATGTCGTACCGCCCGGGACCCGGGGCCCGGGCGACGCCCGCGAAGACCTCCACCGGCCCGGTGACGTCCAAGCTCTGCACCCCGTCGTAGAGGACGACGAGCACGTTTCGAGGCGACATGACCTCATCCTGGGATGCGGAGCCGATGGCCGCAATGCCGGGTATCCCACCTATCCGGCCATGACCTCCCCGCACCGGGGAGGGGAGCCGCGCGGATAGGATCGACAGATCATGACTGCAACCCTCGTCGCCAAGAACCTCACCGCCGCGCACGGTGAGCGCACCCTCTTCGCCGATCTCGACCTCGTCGTCGCGCCCGGCGACGTCATCGGCCTCGTCGGCGTCAACGGCGCCGGGAAGTCCACCCTGCTGCGCCTGCTCGCCGGGCTGGACACCCCCGAGACCGGTGAACTGCGGCTCTCCCCGCCCACCGCCGCCGTCGGCCACCTCCCGCAGGAGCCGGAGCGCCGGCCCGAAGAATCGGTACGGGACTTCCTGGCCCGGCGCACGGGTGTGGCCGCCGCGCAGGCGGAGCTCGACGAGGCCACGCAGGGTCTGGTGGACGGGACCCCGGGTGCGGACGACGCGTACGCGGACGCCCTGGACCGGTGGCTGAACCTGGGCGGCGCCGACCTCGACGAGCGGGCCGAGGAGGTCGCCGCCGAGCTCGGCCTCACCGTGGGCCTGGACCTCCCGATGACGGCGCTCTCCGGCGGCCAGGCGGCGCGCGCGGGCCTCGCCTCGCTCCTCCTCTCCCGCTACGACGTGTTCCTGCTCGACGAGCCCACCAACGACCTCGACCTCGACGGCCTGGAGCGGCTGGAGCAGTTCGTCAAGGGCCTGCGCGCGGGCACGATCGTCATCAGCCACGACCGCGAGTTCCTCACCCGCACGGTCACCAAGGTCCTCGAACTCGACCTGACCCAGCAGCAGATCAACCTCTACGGCGGCGGCTACGACGCCTATCTGGAGGAGCGCGAGCGCGCCCGCAACCACGCCCGCGAGGAGTTCGAGGAGTACGCGGGCAAGAAGTCCGCCCTGGAGGGCCGGGCGCAGATGCAGCGCAACTGGATGGACAAGGGCGTGCGCAACGCCCGCCGCAAGGCCACCGACAACGACAAGATCGGCAAGAACCTGCGCGGCGAGTCGAGCGAGAAGCAGGCCGCCAAGGCCCGGCAGACGCAGCGCGCGATCGAGCGACTGGACGTGGTCGACGAGCCGCGCAAGGAGTGGGAGCTGCGCATGGAGATCGCGGCGGCCCCGCGCTCCGGCTCGGTCGTCGCCACGCTGCGCGAGGCGGCCGTGCGGCGGGGGGACTTCGGTTTCGGGCCCGCCAGTCTGCAGATCGACTGGGCGGACCGGGTCGCGATCACCGGGGCCAACGGCGCCGGCAAGTCCACGCTGCTGGCCGTCCTGCTGGGCCGGCTGACCCCCGACTCCGGCTCCGCCACGCTCGGCTCCGGCGTACTGGTCGGCGAGGTCGACCAGGCGCGCGGGCTGTTCCTCGGCGACGAGCCGCTGCTGGAGGCCTTCTGCGCGGCCGTCCCGGACACCGAGCCGGCCGAAGTCCGCACGCTCCTGGCGAAGTTCGGCCTGAAGGCGGCCCACGTGCTGCGTCCGGCGGCCACCCTCTCCCCCGGCGAGCGCACCCGCGCCGCCCTGGCGCTGCTCCAGGGCCGCGGGGTGAACCTGCTGGTGCTGGACGAGCCCACCAACCACCTCGACCTCCCGGCGATCGAACAGCTGGAGTCCGCCCTGGACGCCTATGAGGGCACCCTCCTGCTGGTCACCCACGACCGCCGCATGCTCGACGCGGTCCACGTGACCCGCCGCCTGGAAGTCGCGGCCGGCAAGGTCACGGAGATCTAGGCCACGGGGCGGGCAGTTGGCGGCGCCGAGTGCGGGGGCGGCCTGTCGACCTCTCGAGGTGCCGACCGGCCCGGGCGCGACTAGCCTTGGTGATTGAGAGCCGCAACCGCGGAGCACACGCCCCTGGCCGGAGTTCTGCGTCGGCAGGGAGGCACCTCTGATGCGTTCCTCTCCTGGACCATGTGGCGTCCGAGGCCCTTGTGGCCGGAAAACGTGCTTCCGCACTGACCGCGGCCCTGCATCCGATCCGCGCTGCGCATGCTTCTGCTTGTGCGGCCGCGGTTCCCCCCTTCATGCCTCGATGAGGCGCGAGGGGGTGGAGGAAGGGACATTCTCATGCATGCACAGCGAGCGAAGCGCCTCTTCGCGGCCTCCGCTGCCGGTCTCCTGATGGCCGGCGGGGCCGCACTCGGCGCGGCGGGGACCGCCTCGGCGGCCGCCCCGGCCCAGCCCGTGAGCTACGTCACCGGCGGCGACTGCGGCGACGATGACGACGGCGGCTACGGCCATGGCTGGCACAACAGCGGCTGGGACCACGATGACGACGACAACGGTTACGGCGGACACGGGCACGGCCGCGGACACGGCCACGGCCACTGATTCGTCACTCCCGCAGCACGCCGTGCGCGGACCCGTCACCGGGCCGCGCATCGGGGTGCCGCGGCAGCTTCAGCGCTCGCCCGGCCGGCCGGCCGGGGCGCGCCGGGTGCGGGCCATCTTCCGGGCCACGAAGGTGCGCGGGAGGTGGCGGACGGCCAGCGCGTACGCCTGGTAGCGACGGCCGGTGACGCTGATCGGGCGGCGGCGGGCGAGGTCCTTCAGGGCCTGGGCCACCACGGCCCGCGGCTCCAGCCAGACCGCCTCGCGCAGGGCGCTGACGTCCATCCCGGCACGCTCCTGGAACTCGGTGCGGGTGAACCCCGGTACCACCGCCAGCACGCGGACCCCGTACGGCTCCATGTCCACGCGCAGGGACTCGCTGAAGGCGGTGACCCAGGCCTTGGCGGCCCCGTAGGTCCCGGTCGGCAGGAGACCCGCCACCGAGGAGACGTTGACGACCGCGCCCCGGCGGCGTTCGCGCAGGCCCGGCAGAGCGGCGTGGGTGAGGCGCAGCGGGACCTTCACCAGCAGGTCGAGCATCCGCTCCTCGTCCTCGACGGGGCTGTACGGGAAGGGCGCGGGGAGGCCGAAGCCCGCGTTGTTGACCAGGATGTCCACGGGACGGGTGGGGTCGGCGAGCCGCTGCTCCACGGCCGCGCACCCGCCCGCGTCGAGCAGGTCGGCGGGCAGCACCTCGCAGCGGGCGCCGAACTCCCTTTCCAGTGATTCGGCGACGGTTTCGAGGCGGTGCTTGTCGCGGGCGACGAGGACGAGGGCGCAGCCCTTGGCCGCGAAGCCGCGGGCGAAGGCGGCGCCGAGTCCGGCGCTGGCTCCGGTGATCAGTACGGTGGTCAAGGGCTTTTCACTTCCTGGCTGTTGAACGCGTCACGGGGCGAAGGCGGTGGCGGCCGGCGAGGCGTAGGCCCGGGCGACGTCGACGAGGAAACGGGCCTCGCTCTCCAGGTCACCGCCCTCGGCCGACGTCTGGATGGCGGGCGGCAGCTCCAACGCATCGGCCTCGCCGCGCTGTTGCCCGGCCCCGGCCAGCTTCGCCCCCCGCGCCTCCTTGAGTACGCAGGCCAGGGCGGCCGCGGCGCGCCGCTGGTCGGGCACTCCGTGTCCGGCGACATGGCTGCGGGCCCGCTCCGGGGCGCCCGGGGCGACGTACTCCCCCAGGATCAGGATCGCGTCACGGGTCTCGATGACCTTGCGGTACACCAGCAGGTTGCGCGGTACCGGCGGCCACAGCAGCTCCAGCACCCGGCCGGCCCGCGGCTTGGTCAGGGCGACGTGCGGGACGGCGTGGACCAGGTCGCGCCACAGCGGCCAGAGCCGCCAGGCGGTGGCGATGTCGGCGCTGGTACGGCGGAAGGCGAACAGCATCGGCACGAGGATGGCGGCGGCGCGCACCAGGCCGTGCAGGTTCATCAGCAGCGGCAGGGCGGGCATCGCCCAGGTGCTGGCGAACAGCGCCTTGAGCAGGTACGCGAACCAGAACAGCCCGGCGAGCGCGGTACCGAGGCCGAACAGTCGCAGTCCGGCGGCGAGACCGCGGCTCTCGGTGCGCCGGCTGTAGCGCCAGCAGACGTACACGCAGACGGTGTTGGCGAGCAGGTGCGCGGAGATCAGCACCAGCCAGTACGCCAGGGACGGCACCGGGTCGCCGACCGGCGGGATGGTGTGCGTGCCGTGCGCGGGAGCGGCGGCGTCGAGCACGAGCAGCGCGGTCAGCCAGACCACCGTGCCGGTGCCGGAGGCGAGTTGGAGCCGGCGGCCGCGGGTGGCGGCGGCCACGAAGTAGAGCACGGCGCCCGCCGACAGCACGCCGATGAAGTTGCGGACCAGGCCGATGGTGTGGGCGTAGCCGGGGTCGCGGCCCATCGCGTACGTGACGACGGCGGGCAGGTTCAGGGTCATCGCGGCGGCGGCCGTGGCGACCGCGAGCCACAGGCCGCGCTGGTGTGGGGAGCGCAGCGCGCCCGGGGCGCGCAGCAGTACCGCGATCCAGAGGCAGACGACGCTGGGGACGGCGAGCCAGTCGCCGAAGGCGGTGAGATCAGCTGCCATGGTGGCCCGGCCTCCGCCGCTCGTAGCCCATGGCCGACTCCAGCCGGGCGAGGGTGTCACGGCCCCCGCCCCCGGACGCGGGCCGGCCCGCGCTCGCCGTGCGGATGCGGATCATGCTGGCGAGCATCTCCGCCTCCTGCTCCTGACGGGTGGTGTAGTTGGTGCGCCCGAGCACGGTGGGGGCCCGTCCGTCGGTCTCCTCGCCGTCCAGCGAGTGGTGCCCGAACAGGATGTGGCCGATTTCGTGGAGCACGATGTGCTCCCGGTGCAAGGGGGTGGTCTGGGCCTCGTAGAAGACGTAGTCCACGCTCGCGGTGCCCACCCACAGTCCGCACACCCCGGACTCGGCCGCCTCCTTGGGCAGCGGGTGCAGTCTGATGGGTCGGCCGCGCTGCTCCGCGACCCGGTCGCACAGGGCGTCGAGGGAGAAGGGGTGCGTCAGGTCCAGACGGCCGAGAATCGACTCGCACCTTTTGCGCAGGCTGAGTTGGGGATGGCGCATGTGATCCCTCTTCTGATCCCTCTTCGGACCCTTTCTCGGGCAACGTCGGTACGCGTGCGTGGGCAGGGGCATGGCGTCCTTCGGGAAACGCGGAAGCCCGTCCGCCGGAAGACGAACGGGCGTTCCACCATCCCTACAGATCTTGTACGGGCGTTGGCAAGGTATGTCCCCATGTGGGGTGCCTATTCGGCCATCCCGCAACTGCCACTAGCGCTTGCGCCGCTCCTCGGGGCCGGTGAGGCCGGCGCGGCGCAGGGCGTCGGCCATGGCGCTGTTGGCCGGGGCCGGAGCGCCGCCGCCGCTGCCGCCCTGGCGCTGGCCTCCTTGGCCTTGGCGCTGGCCTCCTTGGCCCTGGCGCTGGCCCCCCTGACCCTGACCCTGACCCTGACCGCGCCGGGCCTGGCCCTGGCCCTGGCCGGCGTCGCGGGCGCCGCGCTGCTGGGGCGGGCGGCTGCCGCCGCGCCGCTCCTGGCGCTCCTCGCGCGCCTTCGGCTCGCCCGCGGGCCGTTCGCGGTCCGCCTCGTCCTCCAGCCGCAGGGTCAGCGAGATCCGCTTGCGCGGGATGTCCACCTCCATGACCTTCACGCGGACGACGTCGCCCGGCTTGACCACGTCCCGGGGGTCCTTGACGAAGGTCTTCGACAGCGCCGACACGTGCGCCAGCCCGTCCTGGTGGACGCCGATGTCGATGAAGGCGCCGAAGGCGGCCACGTTGGTGACCACACCCTCCAGGATCATCCCGGGGGCCAGGTCGCCGATCTTCTCCACGCCCTCCTTGAAGGTCGCCGTCTTGAAGGCGGGCCGCGGGTCCCGGCCGGGCTTCTCCAGCTCGCGCAGGATGTCCGTCACCGTCGGCAGGCCGAAGGCCTCGGTGACGAACTGCTCCGGCCGCAGCGAGCGCAGTACGCCACTGTTGCCGATCAGGGCCGCCACGTCGCTGCCCGCCGTCTTGCCCATGGCCCGGACCACCGGGTACGCCTCGGGGTGCACGCTGGAGGAGTCCAGCGGGTCGTCCCCGTCACGGATCCGCAGGAAGCCCGCGCACTGCTCGTACGCCTTCGGGCCGAGGCGGGCCACGTCCTTGAGCCCCTTGCGGTTGCGGAAGGGGCCGTTGGCGTCGCGGTGCGACACGATGTTCTCGGCGAGACCGCCGCTGATCCCCGAGACCCGCGAGAGCAGCGGCGCGGACGCGGTGTTGACGTCCACGCCGACGCCGTTCACACAGTCCTCGACCACGGCGTCGAGCGAACGCGAGAGCTTCACCTCGGCCAGGTCGTGCTGGTACTGGCCCACCCCGATCGACTTCGGGTCGATCTTGACCAGTTCGGCGAGCGGGTCCTGGAGCCGCCGGGCGATGGAGACGGCGCCGCGCAGCGACACGTCCATGCCGGGGAGTTCCTGCGAGGCGAAGGCGGAGGCCGAGTACACCGAAGCGCCCGCCTCCGAGACCATCACCTTGGTCAGCTTCAGCTCGGGGTGGCGGGTGATGAGGTCCCCGGCGAGCTTGTCGGTCTCGCGGGAGGCGGTGCCGTTGCCGATGGCGACCAGCTCGACCGCGTGCTCCTCGGCGAGGCGGGCCAGCTTGGCGAGGGACTCGTCCCACTTGTTGGCGGGAACGTGCGGGTAGATCACGTCCGTGGCGACGACCTTGCCGGTGGCGTCCACGACCGCGACCTTCACGCCCGTACGGAAGCCCGGGTCCAGACCGAGCGTCGCGCGGGTCCCGGCGGGTGCGGCGAGCAGCAGGTCGCGCAGGTTGGCCGCGAAGACCCGTACGGCCTCGTCCTCGGCGGCGGCGCGCAGCCGCATCCGCAGGTCGATGCCGAGGTGAACCTGGAGCTTCGTCCGCCAGGCCCAGCGGACGGTGTCGGCGAGCCACTTGTCGCCGGGGCGGCCGCGATCACCGATGCCGAAGCGGCGGGCGACCATGCCCTCGTACGTGGAGGGCCCGGGCGTGTCGCTCGCCTCCTCCGGCACCAGGGTGAGGTCGAGCACGTCCTCCTTCTCGCCGCGCAGCATGGCCAGCACGCGGTGCGAGGGCAGTGCGGTGAACGGCTCGGCGAAGTCGAAGTAGTCGGCGAACTTGGCGCCCGCCTCCTCCTTGCCCTCGCGGACCTTCGCGGCGAGCCGGCCGCGGCCCCACATGCGCTCGCGCAGTTCGCCGATCAGGTCGGCGTCCTCGCCGAACTTCTCGGTGAGGATGGCGCGGGCGCCCTCCAGCGCGGCCGCCGGGTCGGCGACGCCCTTGTCCGCGTCCACGAACGCGGCCGCCGCGACGGCCGGTTCCACCGACGGGTCGGCCAGCAGGCCTTCGGCGAGCGGCTCCAGACCGGCCTCGCGGGCGATCTGCGCCTTGGTGCGGCGCTTGGGCTTGAAGGGGAGGTAGATGTCCTCCAGTCGGGCCTTGGTGTCGGCCGCGTTGATCCGGGCCTCCAGCTCGGCGTCGAGCTTGCCCTGCTCCCGTACGGAGTCCAGGATCGCCGCCCGCCGGTCCGCGAGTTCGCGCAGATACCGCAGCCGCTCCTCGAGGGTGCGCAGCTGCGCGTCGTCGAGCATCTCGGTCGCTTCCTTGCGGTAGCGCGCGATGAACGGCACGGTCGAGCCGCCGTCGAGCAGCTCGACGGCGGCCTTGACCTGCCGCTCCCGTACGCCGAGCTCTTCGGCGATCCTGCCTTCGATGGACATCGTCACGATCGGGTCCCGCCTGCCTTCGTTTGCACTGGAAGGCTGCCAATTGTGGCAGGTGGCGGTGACGGACGCGGGGAGCCCCGGTTCGGGACCTGCTCGGGGACGTGCTCGGGGACCTGCTCGGGGACCTGCTCGGGGTGCCGCTCAGACCTTGCCGAAGAGGTCACCGGGGAAGGCTCCGGCGCCGACGGCCTGCATGACGAAACCGCCGCCGAGTTCGGCGAGCCGGGCCAGACCCTCCGCGCCGAGGTGCTCGTACGGGGCCGCGTCCAGGCGGTCGGTGTCCGCCTCCAGGGCCTCGCGCAGGTCTTGGCCCTCCGCGGTGAGCTCGCCGTCCGCGTCCAGGATCCCGCGAGCGGCGAGCCGCTCCTGCGCCGCGTCCAGGTCGGACTGCTCCCAACCGCGGATGATCTTGAGCCACTTCGGGGTCATGCCGCGGCCGGTGGCCGTGTGGCTGACCAGGGCCTCGACCGGGTCGAGGTCCGCGAGGAGCAGGGCTGCGAGGTGGCCGTCGCCGCGGTGCTCGCGCAGCAGCGTGGTGGCGTGCCACAGCCGCAGGTGCGGCTCCTCGGGTACGGGGAGGTCGGCGTGGGCCGCGTAGAGGGTGCGGGCGTGCCGGGTGCAGGCCTCGGTGGCCCGTATCGCGAGGTCGGCGGCCTCGGCCAGCTCGGCGGACTCGATGGTCTGCGGACCGAGCAGCCGGCGCAGGGTGGAGTCGACGGCCCGCAGCCGGGCGGCCAGGGCCTGCTCGGGTGTGGCGGTCTCCCAGACGGCCGGCAGGTGCCGGGAGACGAGGTCGTGGCGGTAGTTGTAGAACGTGGCGGTCACCGCGCCGGCGCCGACCGCGCCCATGGCGGCGGAGCGGCTGGCGAGGTTGACGGCCACGCGGTCGGTGATGCCGAGGCCGGCGTACTCCTTGCCGAGGTCGGGCGAGAAGTAGATGGTGGCGTGCAGCGGGTTGATCGCGGCGTGCCAACAGCGACGGGCAGCGCGCTCGGGAATTGTCATGCGCCGCACGATACCGACTGTTCGGTACGCAGGGTAGGTCCGGTGCCCGGCATCCGGCACGCCGGCCGTCCGGCCCGGTTCTTTCCGGCCTTTCTTCCACGGCTCACCGCCCGGGCGCGGGCGGTCCCGGCGCCCTGCTGCGGCGCCTCGGGGCCGTCTTCGCCGCCCCCGGCGCACTCCCCGGCCCCGGCCACGCGCTCCCTGTGACGGCCGAATGGCGATCGTGTGACAGCAGGGGCCATGGACATGACGTGGGGCACCGGGCGTGAATACGGTCGAACGACGAGACCTTGAACCGCTCTGTCTCCCCTACCACTTGGAGCTCTAGGTGTACCGCAAAGCCATCGCCCCGAGCGTTCTCGCCGCCTCCCTTCTGCTGGCGATCCCGGCGTCGGCGGCGAGTTCCGCTCCGGGCGCCCCGGGTATCGGCGACCCCTACTACCCGGCCAGCGGAAACGGGGGATACGACATCTCCCACTACGACCTGCGCCTGAAGTACCAGCCGAAGACGGACCTGCTGGAGGGCACCGCCACCCTCCTCGCCACCGCCCAGCAGGACCTGTCCCGCTTCAACCTCGACTTCGGCCTCGCGGTCAGCGAGATCCGGGTCAACGGCGCCAAGGCGAAGTTCGCCAAGACCGGCACCCAGGAGCTCGAGGTCACCCCCGCCGCCGCGCTCCAGCGCGGCAAGCAGGCGAGCATCGTCGTCAAGTACGCCGGCAAGCCCTCGGAGTTCAAGGTCGACGGCTGGAGCGCCTGGCAGCGCACGCCGGACGGCGGGATCGCCGCGCAGGAGCCCGACTCGGCCATCTGGTGGTTCCCGAGCAACGACCACCCGCGCGACAAGGCGACCTTCGACATCTCCGTCAACGTCCCGGACGGCACCCAGGCGATCAGCAACGGTGTCCTCCAGTCGCAGAGCTCCAAGCTCGGCTGGACCCGCTACAACTGGCGCTCGAACAAGCCGCAGGCCACCTACCTGGCCACCCTCGCCATCGGCAAGTTCGACATCACCACCGACAAGACGGCGAGCGGACTGCCGATCCTCAACGCGTACAGCACGGACCTCGGCGACAACGCCGGCGCGGCGCGTGCGAGCGTGGAGCGCACCGGCGAGGTCGCGGAGTGGCTGGAGGGCGTCTTCGGCCCGTACCCCTTCAACGCGCTGGGCGGCTACGTCCCGAACGTGCCCAGCGGCTTCGCGCTGGAGACCCAGACCCGGCCGTTCTACAGCCCCCGCCAGTTCGCGAACGGCGCCAACGCCTCGGTGGTCGTGCACGAGTTGGCCCACCAGTGGTACGGGGACAGCGTGTCCGTGGAGAACTGGAAGGACATCTGGATCAACGAGGGCTTCGCCCGCTACAGCCAGTGGCTGTGGTCGGAGAAGGAGGGCGAGGGCACCGCGCAGGAGCTCGCCGACTGGACCTACGTCTCCCGCCCGGCCGAGGACCCGTTCTGGCAGGTCAAGCCGGGTGACCCGGGCCCGGAGAACCAGTTCCACGGGGCGGTCTACGACCGCGGGGCCATCGCCCTGCAGGCGCTGCGGAACGAGATCGGCGACGAGAAGTTCTTCGCGATCCTCAAGGGCTGGCCGACCGAGCACGCGTACGGCAACGCCGGGGTCGGGACCTTCGTCCGGTACGCGGAGAAGGTCTCGGGCAAGCCGCTCGCCCAACTGTTCGAGAACTGGCTGTACACCCCCGGCAAGCCGGCCTTCGCCCCGCCGGCCGCCAAGGCCTCCGCGGCCCGCTCCCTCCAGGCGGCCCCGGCCAAGCCGCAGGCGGAGCCGAAGTCCTGGAAGAAGATCGCCGAGACCAACACGATCCACGAGCGCAAGCAGCACGGGCACTGACCACCACCCGCGCGCCGGCACCCCTCAGCGGGCGCCGGCGCGTCGGCGCGCCCGGGCCTCCCGCGCGATCGGCAGGTACCGCAGCCGCTCCGGCAGCAGCGGAACGAGGAGTCGTGCGGCCGTGCTGAAGCGGCGGAGCCTGCGCTCCTGGGCCGGGGTCCACTCCAGGCCGATGGCGGCGCGGGCCTCGGGGGGCATGTAGCCGACGGTGACGAAGGCCCGGAAGCGCAGGTACAGCACGCGCAGCAGCGGCCAGGTGAGCCTGAGCAGCAGCCGCGCGGCCGCAGGACCGCCCGCGGGGCACGGCACCGGCACATCGGTGGCGACGAGCTCGCGGGCGACCTTGGTGGGCTCGATCTCCTCGGCCAGCATCCGGTGGTAGTAGGGCCAGAACTCCTCGATGCTCTGCGGCATGTCCCGGTCATGGAGGCCGAGGATCCGGCCCACCTGGAGCCACTCCCGGTACAGCTGCCGCTCCTGGGCGGGGGTGATGCGGCGGAACAGGTAGCGCCCGGCGTACAGGGAGACCGGGAAGCCGGTGGCGTGCACCCATGCGTAGCAGGCGGGGTCGAGGGAGTGGTAGCGCCGCCCGCGGGTGTCGGTGCCCCGGATCTCCTTGTGCAGCCGGCGCACCCGGCGCCCCTCGGCGGCGGCGTGCTCCCCGCCGTAGACCCACAGCTGGACCGAGCGCAGCGAGCGCTCGCCGCGGCCCCAGGGGTCGGTGCGGAAGACCGAGTACTGGTCGACCCCGGCACCGACCGCGGGGTGGGCGACCTGCAGGGTGAAGGCGGCGGGCAGCGTGAGCAGGGACCGGATGTCCCCGGCGGTGCTCCAGAGCACTCCGCCGGGCGGGGGCGGCAGCGGGTCGGTGCGCCCGCCGGCCGTCTTGCGTGCCGCGGTTCCCGGCGCGTCGGTCGTGCTCATCCGTACTCCCCCAGATCTCACTGGTCTCCGTCTTCCCAGTATGACCGGGCGCCCCACAAGCCCCCGCCCCCGTGTTGACCCGGGCCGGACAGAAAGTCTTGTCACGGGTGTTACCCCGAAGTAACCGTGGCTGCTTGGATGACGGCGTCGATCTTCCCCCACAGGAATGACGGAGACCTCATGCTGCACACCTCGCACCCTCGCACCCGGGCCGCCGCCACGGCCGTCGCGGCGATCGCCGCCGGGGCGCTGGCCGTCACCACCGCGCCCGCCGCCACGGCCGCGGAGGGCGTCGCGGCCCCGCGGCTCAGCGTCCTGTCGTACAACACGTTCCTGATGAGCAAGAACCTCTACCCGAACTGGGGCCAGGACCACCGGGCCACGGAGATCCCGAAGGCGTCCTTCTACCAGGGCCACGACGTGGTCGTGCTCCAGGAGGCCTTCGACAACGGGGCCTCGGACGCCCTGAAGGCCAACTCGGCCGCGCAGTACCCGTACCAGACCCCGGTCGTCGGCCGCAGCAAGAGCGGCTGGGACGCCACGGGCGGCGCGTACTCCTCCACCACCCCGGAGGACGGCGGCGTCATGATCCTGAGCAAGTGGCCGATCATCCGCAAGGAGCAGGTCGTCTACAAGGACGCCTGCGGCGCCGACTGGTGGTCCAACAAGGGCTTCGCCTACGTCGTGCTGAACGTCAACGGCGCGAAGGTGCACGTGCTCGGCACGCACGCCCAGTCCACCGACCCGGGCTGCGGCGCGGGCGAGGCAGCGGACATGCGCGCCCGCCAGTTCAGGGCGATCGACGCCTTCCTGGACGGCAAGAACATACCGGCGAACGAGCAGGTCATCGTGGCGGGCGACATGAACGTCGACTCCCGCACGCCCGAGCACGCGTCGATGCTCGCCAACGCCGACCTGGCGGGCTCCGACACGCGCACGGGCCACCCGTACTCCTTCGACACCGCGCTGAACTCGATCGCGAACTACCGCTACCCGACGGACCCGCGCGAGGACCTCGACTACGTCCTCTACCGCAAGGGCAACGCCCGCCCGGCCGGCTGGGAGAACAACGTGGTCAAGGAGGAGACGGCCCCCTGGACGGTCTCCAGCTGGGGCACCTCCTACACGTACACCAACCTCTCGGACCACTATCCCGTCGTGGGGTACGTGGCCCCGTAACCAACCGATCCGGAAAGTCAGCCGGTCGTGGGCCCTTTTGCCTGATCAGCGACGCCAGGACCGTCGGGCCGCGCCGAGGCTGCGCTACTCGGACGTGCTGACCGGCCAGACGTCGCTACCGTCCACGCTCGACCTCACCCAGCAGACCACCACCATCATCAATGCCGGCTGGGCCAGCCAGTGATATGGGGTCTCCTGAACGACATCGCCCCCTCTCGCCTTCGGGCGGGAGGGGCGATGTCGTGCGTCCCGGCCCGTGACTAGGCTGGCCGCATGACGATTCGCGCCGTGGTCTTCGATGTCGGTGAGTGCCTCGTGGATGAAACCCGGGAGTACGGCACGTGGGCCGACTGGCTCGGGGTACCCCGCCACACGTTCGCCGCGATGTTCGGCGCGGTCGTGTCCCAGGGCCGCGACTACCGCGAGGTCTTCGAGCCGTTCAAGCCCGGCTTCGACTTGGCGGCGGAGCGGGAAGCACGTGCTGCCGCAGGGAAGCCGGAATGGTTCGGCGAGGACGACCTCTACCCGGACGTCCGGCCCGCGCTCGCGCAACTCCGCGCCGATGGGCTCTGGCTCGCCATCGCCGGGAACCAGACCGTGCGCGCCGGGGGGCTGCTGCGCGAGCTGTTCACCAAGGACGTGGACCTGATCGGTACCTCGGACGACTGGGGCGCCTCGAAGCCGGACCCCGAGTTCTTCGAGCGCGTCGCCGGAGTTGTCCCGGCCGAGCCGTCAGAGATTCTCTACGTCGGCGACCGCGTCGACAACGACCTCCGCCCCGGGGCCGCCGCAGGCATGCACACCGCGCTCGTCCGCCGGGGCCCGTGGGCCACGATCCAATGGGACACCGCCGAGGCACGCGAGCTGCCGACCTTCCGCATCGAGAGCCTCGCCGAACTGGCCCCCCGGATCGCCGAGTTCAACACGCGAGAGCGCTGACCACCGCGCCCCAGCCGTAGAGCCGGTCATCGAGGTCGCGGACGTACTGCTCGTGCTCCCACGGGCCGAGCGCGCGCCGCACCTCGCGGACCCGCTCCAGCCCGGTGGCGTACCAGTGCGTCTCCAACAGCTCCAGCGCGCGGAGGGCGTATTGGGCCGCGTCCGCCGGGCGTCCGGCGGCGGCTTCCACCGCGCCGAGGTCGCCGAGGATGACCGTGCGCTGTTTGTCGGCATCCCCAGGGAGTTCGTCGAGCACGTGGAGCAGCGTCTCGCGGGCCTGCGGGAGGTGCCCGGCGACCAGCTGCGTGTGGCCCTTGAAGGCTGCCAGTCGGATCGGGCTGAACCAGTCCATCCACTCGGGTGTAGGGCTAGCGATGTCCTCGACGACGGTCTCCCCGTGGGCAATCAGGTTGAGGGCCGCACGCGTGTCCCCGCAGCGGGTGGCGCACTCGGCCTCGACCGCGTCGAGCCAGGCTACGAAGTGGCCGCTCGCCTGTCCTCGTCGCGCATAGGTCCGGGCCGCGACCATGCGCTCTGTCGCGGCGGGGCGCTGCCCGACCCACCCGGGGATGAACGCCATGTGAGCGAGGATCGCGGCGCCGAGGAGGGCGTCGTCGGCCTCTCCGGCGGCCTGGAGCGCGCGCACCCAGGTGTCTCCGGCCCGGTCGGGTTCGCGAAGGTCGAAGAACTCGATCCTGCCCGCCAAGAGCCAGCTCTCCCCGAGGGCGGCGGCGAGGGTCTGTCGGGTGCGGCCCGTGGTCGCGTCGAGGAGCTGGCCGCCGAGGGTGGCGTGTGCGGCGACAGCGGGGTGCAGTATCGCGGGGGCGACAGTCCAGTACAGCCGGCGGTGGGCGCGGGTGACGGCGAGGAAGTCGGCCCCGGCGGTGGCGGGCTGCGGCGCGCTGGGGCTCCGGAGCGGGCCACGGTTCGCGGGGGCGATGAGGCTCTTGGTGGCCTGGGGCCCGGTGCCGGGCGGCACGTTGAAGCCGAGTTCGTCGAGGGGGCGGCCGAGGAGTGTGACGAGGGCTTGCCGTACGTCCGGATTCGGGAGGGGCGGGTTCTCGCCTTCGTAGCGGCGGGCCTGCCGCAGGCCGATGTGGAGCCCGCGGGACGCGAGAGCGTCCACAAGTTCCTGCTGAGTCCGGTAGCCAGCGGCTTGGCGGGCTGCCCTGAACCGGGCGTTGCCGGTGGGTCGGGTCATTCCAACTCCCCTGATGGATAGGTGTCCTAACCCACTATCTCAGGACGTCCTCTTGACTTCCATGGTTCACCAGAACAAGACCAGAAAGCCCTGTGCGAGGACTCCGAAAGGCCGCTTGAAAGTCCTCGCAACAGGACTTCAGTGGGTCCATGGTGTCTCTCACCACCCACTGAAGACGGTAGGGAGCATGCCGTGACCAAAGCCCCCGAGGCCGCCCGCCTCGTCGAAGACCTCCTCACCGCCGGCCTCCAGGCCGGTTTCCGGCGGCATGCCGCCGGCGACTGGAGCCACGCCCGCTCGCTCGCCCGCGGCTTGCGAAGGCTCGTCGATGCCCTCCCGCAGCAGTCGGCCGTGTCGCCGTGACCAGCGATGACTGCACCCACGGCGTGGTCGGCATCGACACCCCGGACGGATACCCCGCAGCGTGGGGCACCCAGGTTTTGGGCGAGCCCAGCGCGGAACTGCTCGACCGAGCCCGCGTCGGCTGGGAGCACTTCACCGGCTCCCGCGAGGAGCCGACCGATGCCTGAGGTCTACGAGCACGTCCCGCACCCGCTGCTCCGCACGCAGGTCCGCGACATCGCGTCCGGCGCCCAAGGCGAGCTGATGGCCGTCGTCCACGAGAACGTGAGCGGCGACATCGTCTACGCGCGGTGGGTCGATCTCGCGTACATCCGGACCGAGTCCGGCCTGGAGGTCACCACCCACGTCGACAACATCGAGTCAACGTCGTGAGCGAGTGGCAGCGCCAAGGCCTGTACGTCCTGAGTGTCCTGATCGTGCTCGGCGCGATCGTCGTCGGCACGATCCACCCCTAAGGCTCCCGGTCGTCTGCGCGCTCGGCGTGCGCACAGATGACCGGGCCTTCCGCCCCGAACCCTGGCGACACCCTTCACGGGCTCCGGTTCGGGTCATGCACCATCCGACCGCACACCGAGGAGAAGACATGGCCTGCTCCAACAAGCCCGCTGGCCCGCCGCCGCCCTGCTCCACCGACGGCCCGTACACCGGCAGCACCCCGACCCTCACCGCACCCATGAACGCTCGCGCGCTCCTCAGTGACGCCCAGTTCTCCGGTGTCCTTGCCACCGTCCTCGACAACAACCCCGGCATGGACATCTCCATGGCGTCCCGGATCGCCGTCGAGGCGCTCAAGTTCGTGGCCGCCGCGGCCAAGTTCCCCACGGTCCGGATCGCGCCGACCCGCGAGGTGGACGAGGGGTGGCATGCGCTCATCCTGCATACGAACCTGTACGAGTCGCTGACCGCACGTCTGGGGCGGATGGTCCACCACTTCCCCGAGCGGCCGGATCCGTCCCGCCACGACCCGGACGTGCTGACCCGGACCGTGGCGCTGATCGAGCAGGCCGGGTACACGCCCGACGCCGAGCTGTGGGTCGGCCCGGAGCGGCCGCTCGTCTCGGTGGCGGCGAACTGTAGCCACACCCCGGTCCCCGGCGGCTGCGGCCCGATCAACCCCGGCGGCTGCGCCACCCACGGCGGTGGTGGCGGTGGCGGTGGCGGCGAAGGGGAGTAGGTTCGGCGCACGCGAGGAAAGGGTGAGGACATGACTGCGAACGACGCCTTCGAGCTCCACAGCGCGATGCGGCGGCACGGAATCCCCGGGGTCGTCACTCCGGTGAGCCCCGGTGATCCTGACGGCGTGTGGCTCGTGGTCGACGCCGAGGGCCGTGACGTCACAGCGCATGTCCGTGCCCGAGTCGCGATGGCGCGTGGGGCACAGCCCGAGCGGGGCTTCGTCATCGCGCACTGACCGCGCCTCAGTCCCGGCCGGGCCCCCTTCCGGCCGGGGCTACTCCCTGACCGTCCGCCGCTGGTCGAGTCTCACTAGAGGCTGACTTGACCAGCCTTTTTAGCCAGGGGACCACCACCCGCTGACGGCCGCTAGGGACCGCCGGACCCGACCCGGGCCGGCGGTCGGGCCGGCGGTCGCTCCGGGTCACGGGGCTTCGCGGACACCCTCCCGGGGCTCGGCGTAGAGCCCGTCGATCAGCGCCCCGTACTTCTCGCGGATCACCCGGCGGCGGATCTTGAGCGAGGGCGTGAGTTCCCCGCTCTCCGGACCCCACTCCTCGGTCAGCAGCCGGTACCTCTTGATCTGCTCGGTGCGGTTCAGCCGGGCGTTGGCCGCCTCGACCGCGCGGGCGATCTCCTCCCTGACGGCCGGGTGCCCGGCCAGCTCCGTGAGCGAGACGGCCTCGATGCCGCGGGCCGCCGCCCAGGCCGGGGCCAGTTCGGGGTCCAGGACGAGCAGGGCGACGAGGTAGGAGCGGCCGTCGCCGTGGACCAGCGCCTGGCCGATCAGCGGGTGCTCCTTGACGGTGTTCTCCACCAGCGCCGGCGAGACGTTCTTGCCGTTCGAGGTGATGATCAGTTCCTTCTTGCGGTCGGTCAGCCAGAGGAACCCGTCCTCGTCCAGCCGGCCGACGTCCCCGGTCGGGAACCAGCCCTCCGCGTCGGCCGCGCTCTCCACCGTCCCGTCGGGCAGCAGGTAGCCGCCGAAGACCGTGGCGCCGCGGGTCAGGATCTCCCCGTCCTCGGCGAGCCGCAGCTCCAGCCCCTCGATCGGGCGGCCCACCGAGCCCAGCCGGAAGCCGTCCGGGCGGTTGACCGTGCACACGCCAGAGGTCTCGGTGAGCCCCCAGGCGTCCATGATCGTGATCCCCCAGCCGGCCCAGAAGCGCACCACGTCGATCGGCATCGGCGCGGTGGCGCTGGCCGTCCACTGCAGCCGGTCCAGCCCGGCCAGCCCCAGCAGCGGGTCCAGCACCCGCTCCTTGGCCCGGAGGTACGAGGCTTCGAGCCCTTGCGGGACCTCCTCGCCGCGCTCCCGGTGGCCCGCGACGGCGCGCGCCAGGTCGTTGGCGGCTTCGATGGCCTCCCGCTGCTCCGCCGGAAGCCGCGCGAGGACCGCCCGTACCGAGGCGGCGAGCTTCTCCCACACCCGGGGCACGCCGAAGAACTGCACCGGGTGCAGTTCGCGCACCGCCACGGACACCGCGGCCGGGTCGGCGCACAGCCGCACGTGCGCGGCCCGCAGCAGCGGCAGGTAGATGCCGAGGATCCGCTCGGCGATGTGCGCGAAGGGCAGGTAGCAGATGTGCTCGGCGTGCTCGGGCAGCTCCACGTCCCGGTCGAGGCGGACGGACTGGAGCATGATGTTGCGGTGGGTCAGCCGGACGCCCTTGGGGTCGCCGGTGGTGCCCGAGGTGTAGACGACGGTCAGCGGGTCCTCGGGGCGGGTCTCCTGCCAGGCCTTCTCGAAGGCGTCGGGCCGGTGCAGCCGGGCGCCGCTCGCGTGCAGGGACCCGTAGGTGCGGTGCGGTCCGGCGTCCGCGGCCTCGGCGACGACCAGCCGCTCCAGCGGGACCCCGGCGTCGGCCAGCAGAGGTTCCCACCGGGCCAGCTCGCGGGCGCCCTCGACGACGGCGACCCTGGCCCGGGAGTGCCGGGCGATGTGCGCGATCTGCTCGGGCGCGGAGGTTCCGTACACGGTGACGGGGACGGCGCCCAGATGGACGAGTGCCAGGTCGGTCAGCCAGTGCTCGGGGCGGTTGCCCATCATCAGCAGGACGTGCTCGCCGCGCTCGATGCCGAGGGCGGCGTATCCGGAGGCGAGGACGGCGACCTTGCGGCGCACCTCGGACCAGGTCAGGGTCGACCAGCCGGGGCCCTCGCGCCACGAGAGGGCGGGGAGGCCGCCGTGCTCGGCGGCGTTTCGGGCGAGCAGGGCGGGGAGGGTGAGCTCTTCGGGTCGTCCGGGCAGTCGCAGGTTCGTGGTCATGGGCAGCTCCTGGCCGTTTCACATCGTTGGTGCGACAGCAATACTGTTGAACCCAAGCTGTGGAGCAGAGAGCGAGGCGCAGACGATGACCGACCGGGCACCCGAGCCGATGCTCACCGTCGATGAGCTGGCGGCCAGGGCGGGTGTGACCGTCCGCACCGTACGGTTCTACAGCACCCGCGGGCTTTTGCCCCCTCCCGTGATCGGACCCCGTCGGGTGGGGCACTACGGGCCGGAGCACCTGTCCCGGCTGGCGCTGATCGAGGAGTTGCAGCACCAGGGGATGACCCTGTCGGCTTGTCAGCGCTACCTCGACGCCCTGCCGGACGACCTGAGCGCGCACGATCTGGCGATCCACCGGGCGCTGGTGGCCACGTGGGCTCCGGACGCGGCGCTGGAGTCCTCGCGCGAGGACCTGGAGAAGCGGGCCGGGCGGGCGCTGACGGACACCGATCTGCGACGGCTGACCGCGATGAACGTGCTCTCCGCTTCGGGCGACGGCTTCCGGGTGGACGTGGGACTGCTGCGGCTGGGGGTCGCGCTGCTCGACGTACCGATCGCGCACGAGACGATCCTGGTCGCGCGCGAGGTGCTGCTGGAGCACGCGCGGACGGCGGCGCACGAGCTGACCGCGCTGTTCCGGGACGAGGTGTGGGGGCCGTTCACGCAGGGCGAGAGCGATCCGGAGCGGGTGGAGTCGATGAAGACGCTGTCGGCGCACATGCAACCGATGGTCGTGCAGGCTCTGGTGACGGCCTTTCAGCGGTCGCTGAAGGAGGAGCTGCGGGTGGCGTTCGTATCGGGGGAGAACGGGACCTAGGGAGTGTCGTCCCGAGGGCCCGTGCGGCCGGCTTACGCCGTGCGCCGCAGGCGCACGGCCTGCTCCGTCAGCTCCGCCACCTGGAAGTGGGCACCCGCCAGTTCCACGGTGTCCCCGATCCGGACATCCTCGTAGTCGGCCACCATGACGGCCGCACACACGCCCTTGAAATGGGCCGTCCCCGCCTTCGGGTCGATGGCGGAGACCGTGAGGGACAGGCCGGTGGGGAAGCCGGTCACACCGCCGTTGGCGAGGATCGACAGCGTGGCGCCCTCCGCGGGGAATCCCTTCGACGCGGCGGCCATCACCTCGGGGTTGCCGGTGAAGCACAGCCCGTTGTCCGCGGGGCCGCCGGCCGACTTCATCGACGCGGGGGCCGCGGCGAGGGCGGTACGGTCCTGCGCGTCCTGCGGTTCCAGGACGACGCGGTACGAGCAGATCTGGCCGACGGTGTAGGCGTGGCCCGCGAACGTGACCTGCTGGCCGGCCGTGACGGTCTGCTCCTGCTGCCCGTCCTCGTACGTGGCTCCGTCGCGCAGGACCGCGGTGCGGGTGGCGCCGTCGGCGGTCGCGGCGGTGTACTGCGCCCCGCCCGCGCCCGGCAGCCGGAAGCCGCCCCCGCGCAGGAGTCGCACCCCGTCCTTCGACGCCTCGCCGACGCAGACCGGGCCCTTGTCGGCCGGGGCGGCGGTCGGCTGCCGGTCGTCGCCGTCGCCCTCGCCGGGCGAGCCGCACCCCGACAGCAGCAGCAGCGCGGCGGCCGTCGTCGTCACGGCATGTCTAGCGGCCGGCCTGTACATCCGTCGCCCCTTCGTCGTGGTGGGCATCGGTCGCGTCGTCGGCCGCGTCATCACCGCAGGGGGCCGTCACCCGCGTGAGCACCACGCGCGTGCGGTACTCGACCTCCGTGACGCGCCAGGTGTGCTTCAACTCGGCGGCCTCCGCACCGTCCTTCTCCCCCACGTGTCCTCCCCCTCCGGCTCGGGGAGCAGCATAGCCAGCCGCGGGACGCCCGTTCGAACCCCGGGGCTGCGGGCGGAGGGACGGCGACGGGGAAGGACCGCCGGCGCCGGGACGCGGCCCGGCAGCCCTTCCCCGTTCGCGGAACTAGTCGGCGTACGTCTCGCCGCGCTCGGCCTTCGCCACCAGGGAGGCCGGCGGGGCGAAGCGCTCGCCGTACTGCTCGGCCAGCTCGCGGGCGCGGGCTACGAAGCCCGCCAGGCCGCCCTCGTAGCCGTTGACGTACTGGATCACGCCGCCGGTCCAGGCCGGGAAGCCGATGCCCATGATGGAGCCGATGTTGGCGTCGGCGATCGAGGTGAGCACGCCCTCGTCGAGGCAGCGGACGGTGTCCAGCGCCTCGGAGAACAGCATCCGCTCCTTCATGTCCTCGAAGGGGATCTCCACGCCCGGCTTGGTGAAGTGCTCGCGCAGGCCGGGCCAGATGCGGGACCTCTTGCCCGCTTCGTCGTACTCGTAGAAGCCGCCGCCACCGCTGCGGCCGGGGCGGTCGAACTCGTCGACCATGCGGTCGATGACGGTGTCGGCGGGGTGCTCGGCCCACGCCCGGCCCTCGGCCTCGAAGGCCTTGCGGGTCTCGTTGCGGATCTTGCGCGGCAGGGTGAGGGTCAGCTCGTCCATCAGGGAGAGCACCTTGGCGGGGTACCCGGCCTGGGCCGCGGCCTGCTCGATCGAGGCGGGTTCGATGCCCTCGCCGACCATCGCCACGCCCTCGTTGATGAACTGGCCGATGACGCGCGAGGTGAAGAAGCCGCGCGAGTCGTTGACCACGATCGGGGTCTTGTTGATCTGGCGGACCAGGTCAAAGGCGCGGGCGATGGCCTCCTCGCCGGTGCGCTCGCCCTTGATGATCTCCACCAGCGGCATCTTGTCGACGGGCGAGAAGAAGTGCAGGCCGATGAAGTCGGCGGGCCGCTTCACCCCCTCCGCGAGCCCGGAGATCGGCAGGGTGGAGGTGTTGGAGCAGAGCAGCGCGTCGGGGTCGATGACGTCCTGGATCTCCTGGAACACCTTGTGCTTGAGCGCGGTGTCCTCGAAGACGGCCTCGATGACGGCGTCGCAGCCCGCCAGGTCGCCGGCTTCGGCGGTCGGGGTGATCCGGGCCAGCAGCCCGGCCCGCTCGGCCTCGGTGGTGCGGCCCCGGGAGAGGGCCTTGTCGAGCAGCTTCTCGGAGTACGCCTTGCCCTTGGCGGCGGCCTCGGGGGTGACGTCCTTGAGGACCACCTCGATGCCCGCGCGGGCGCAGGAGTAGGCGATGCCCGCCCCCATCATGCCCGCGCCGAGCACGGCGACCTTGGTGACCTTGCGCGGCGCGGTGCCCTGGGGGCGGCTGCGGCCGGCGTTGACGGCCTGGAGGTCGAAGAAGAACGCCTGGATCATGTTCTTGGCGGTCTGTCCGGTGACCAGCTCGGTGAAGTAGCGGGCCTCGATGGTCAGGGCGGTCTCGAAGTCCACCTGGGAGCCTTCGACGGCGCAGGCCAGGATGTTGCGCGGGGCCGGGTACGGGGCCCCGTTGAGCTGCTTCTTCAGGCTGGCCGGGAAGGCCGGGAGGTTGGCGGCGAAGCGCGGGTTGGACGGCGTGCCGCCCGGGATCTTGTAGCCGGGGACGTCCCAGGGCTGCTTGGACTCCGGGTTCGCGTCGATGAAGGCGCGCGCCTTGGCCAGCATCTCCTCGGGGGTGGTGGCCAGTTCGTGGACCAGGCCGTTGTCCAGGGCGCGCCGGGGGTTGTACTGGGTCCCCTGGAGCAGCACCTTGAGCAGCGCGTCGGCGATGCCCATCAGGCGGACGGCACGGGTGACACCGCCGCCGGCGGGGAGCAGGCCGAGGGTGACTTCGGGCAGGCCGATCTTCGAGCCGGGCGCGTCGAGGGCGACGCGGTGGTGGGAGGCGAGGCAGATCTCGTAACCGCCGCCGAGGGCCGCGCCGTTGATGGCGGCGACGACGGGCTTGCCGAGGGTTTCGATGCGGCGCAGCGAGCGCTTGATCTCGGTGCCGGTGTCGAAGGCGAGCTGTGCGTCCTCGGGGCGCAGCCGGATCATGTCCTTGAGGTCGCCGCCCGCGAAGAAGGTCTTCTTGGCGGAGGTGTAGATGATGCCGCGGATGGAGTCCTTCTCGGCCTCGGCGCGGTCGGCGATCGCCGCGATGGAGTCCTTGAAGGCCTGGTTCATCGTGTTGGCGGACTGGTCGGGGTCGTCGAGGACCAGGGTGACGACACCGGTCTCGTCCTGTTCCCAGCGGATGGTGCGGGTCTCGGTCATGGGGTGGGTCTCTCCGTGGAAGTCTGGTTCGGCGGATGCCGGGGCGGCAGGGCCCCGGCGGGACCGGCCGGTGGGGCGGGGCCGGCTCTCCCGGCGCTACGGGGTGGTCTGACCTTCGCTGCGCCGCACGGCTACAGGCGTTCGACGATCGTGGCGACGCCCATGCCGCCGCCGACGCAGAGGGTGACGAGGCCGTAGCGCTTGTCCTGGCGCTCCAGTTCGTCGATGACGGTGCCGAGGATCATCGCGCCGGTGGCGCCGAGCGGGTGGCCGAGCGCGATGGCGCCGCCGTTGACGTTCACCTTGTCGAGGGAGAGGCCCATGTCCTTGACGAAGCGGAGCACGACGCCGGCGAAGGCCTCGTTGATCTCGACCAGGTCGATGTCGTCGATGGTCAGGCCGGCCTTGGCGAGCGCCTTGCGGGTGGCCGGGGCGGGACCGGTGAGCATGATGGTGGGCTCGGAGCCGGAGACAGCGGCCGAGACGATCCGGGCGCGGGGCCGCAGACCGCCCCGCTCGCCGGCCTCGCGGGAGCCGATGGCGACGAGCGAGGCGCCGTCGACGATGCCGGAGGAGTTGCCCGCGTGGTGGACGTGGTCGATCTTCTCGACCCAGTGGTACTTCTGCAGCGCGACGGCGTCGAAACCGCCGAGCTCGCCGATGTCGGCGAAGGAGGGCTTGAGCTTGGCCAGCGTGTCGGCCGTGGTGCCCGGGCGGATGAACTCGTCGTGGTCCAGGACCACCAGGCCGTTGCGGTCGGTGACCGGGACCACGGAGCCCGCGAAGCGGCCGTCCTTGACGGCCGTGGCGGCGCGCTCCTGGGAGAGGGCGGCGTACTCGTCGACATCGCGCCGGGAGAATCCCTCGATGGTGGCGATCAGGTCGGCGCCGATGCCCTGCGGGACGAAGCCGGTGTCCCAGTTGGTCATCGGGTCGGCGAACCAGGCGCCGCCGTCCGAGGCCATCGGTACGCGGCTCATGGACTCCACGCCGCCCGCGAGGACCAGGTCCTCCCAGCCGGAGCGGACCTTGGCGGCGGCCAGGTTGACGGCTTCGAGGCCGGAGGCACAGAAGCGGTTCTCCTGTACGCCGGCCACGGTGTCCGGCAGCCCGGCGGCGATGGCCGCGATCCGGGCGATGTCGGAGCCCTGGTCGCCGACCGGGCCGACGACGCCGAGCACGATGTCGTCGATGGCGGCCGGGTCCAGGCCGGGGTTGCGCTCGCGCAGGGCGTGGATGAGGCCGACGACCAGGTCGATCGGCTTGGTGCCGTGCAGGGCGCCGTTGGCCTTGCCGCGGCCGCGCGGGGTGCGGATCGCGTCGTATACGTAAGCTTCGGTGCTCACTGGTCAAGCCTTTCGAGGAGGTCTGGGCTCTAGCCGAGGAGGGAGCGGCCGATGATCTCTTTCATGATCTCGGTCGTGCCGCCGTAGATGGTCTGGATGCGGCCGTCGGTGAAGGCCCGCGCGACCCGGTATTCGGTCATGTATCCGTATCCGCCGTGGAGTTGCAGGCAGCGGTCGGCCACCCGCTTCTGGAGCTCCGTGGCCCACCACTTGGCCATCGAGGCGTGCACATGGTCCAGTTGACCGCTCGAGTGGTCGCTGATGCACCGGTCGAGGAAGGAGCGGGTGACCGCGCACTCGGTGGCCATCTCGGCGATCTCGAAGCGGATGTGCTGGAGCTTGGACAACGGCCGGCCGAAGGCCTCGCGCTCCTTGACGTACTGCGTGGTGATCTCCAGCAGGTACTCGGCGGCGGCGATGCCGGCCATCGCGATGCCCATCCGCTCCTGCGCGAGATTGGTCATCAGGTGGACGAAGGCGCCGTTCAGCTCGCCGAGCAGGTTCTCCTTGGGGACGCGGACGTCGTGGAAGAACAACTCGGCGGTGTCCTGGGCCTTCTGGCCGATCTTGTCGAGGTTGCGGCCCCGCTCGAAGCCCTCCGCGCCGCGCTCGACGACCAGCAGCGACAGGCCGTGCGCCCCGCCCTCCTGGGTGGTCTTGGCCACCACGATGACCAGGTCGGCCAGAATGCCGTTGGAGATGAAGGTCTTGGAGCCGTTGAGCACCCAGTGGTCGCCGCGGTCCTCGGCGCTGGTGCGGATCCCCTGGAGGTCGGAGCCGGCCCCCGGCTCGGTCATCGCGATGGCGGTGATCGTCTCGCCGGAGCAGAAGCCGGGCAGCCAGCGGCGCTTCTGCTCCTCGGTGGCCAGGGAGGTCAGGTACGGCCCGATGATGTCGTTGTGCAGGCCGATCGCGAGCCCGGGGGCGCCGGCCCGGGTGAATTCCTCGGCGATCACGGCCGCGTACCGGAAGTCGGTGTTGCCGCCGCCCCCGTACTCCTCCGGGACGGCCAGGCCCAGCAGCCCCTGCCGGCCGGCCGCCCGCCAGGCCTCCCGGCTGACGATGCCGTCCTTCTCCCACTGCTCGTAGTGCGGCAGCACCTCCTTGGTGAGGAAGGTGCGGACGGTCTCGCGGAACGCCTCGTGGTCGGCGTCGAAGATCTGGCGCTTCATCGGTCGGCTCCCTACAGCCAGTTCTTGACGGTTTCGATCAGCCGGGCCGGCTCGGGGCCGACCGGCGTGACATTGAGCAGGGTGACGCCCGCCTCGCGGAAGGCCTCGACGCGCTCCCGTACGTAGCCCGCGGGCCCGCACAAGGTCATCAGTTCGCAGAACTCGTCCGGCACCGCGGCCGCCGCGTCGCGCTTGCGGCCGGACAGGTAGAGCTCCTGGATCTTCCGGGCCTCCTCGCCGTACCCGTAGGCGACGGCGAGGTCGTTGTAGAAGTTCTTGCCGGGCGCGCCCATGCCGCCGACGTACAGGGCGATCTGCGGGCGCGCGAGGTCCCGTACGGCCGCCGCGTCCTCGCCGATGGCCAGCAGTCCGCCCGCGACGGTCTGCAGCGGGCCGAGCTCCGGGGCCCGGCACGCCGCGCCCTCGGCCAGCGCGCTCCCCCACACCGCGTGGGCCTTCTCCGGGATGAAGAGGGTCGGCAGCCAGCCGTCGGCGATCTCGGCCGTCATCGTGACGTTCGCCGGGCCGAGCGAGGCGACGTAGACGGGGATGTCGGCGCGCACCGGCCGGGTGAGGATCTTCAGCGGCTTCCCGTGCCGGCCGCCCTTTTCGGGCGGCAGCGGCATGTCGGTGATGCCGTGGTGGTCGATGGTCTCGCGGCGCCAGATCCGGCGGCACAGCTCCACCGTCTCGCGGGTGCGGCCGATCGGCTTGTCGTACGCCATCCCGTGCCAGCCCTCGACCACCTGCGGGCCGGAGGCGCCGAGGCCGAGCAGCGCCCGGCCGCCCGACACCGCGTCGAGCCCGGCCGCCGTCTGGGCGATGAGGGCGGGGGTGCGCGAGTAGACGTTGAGAATGGCCGAGCCGATCTTCATCCGCTCGGTGCGGGCCGCCAGGTAGCCCATGATCGTCGGGGAGTCGAAGCCCCAGGCCTCGGCGACCCACACGGCGTCCAGCCCGGCCGACTCCAGCGCGGCGGCTTCGTCGGCGGCCCGGCGCGGATCCCCGGCGTAGTCGAGCATCATCGACAGTTCCATCAGCCCTCCTTCGTCACGAGGGCGGGCACGTCCCAGTCGCGGGCCACGCTTTCGGTGTCCGCCCCCGGCTGGGCGGGGCCGCTCGTGACGGCGGCCGGGGTCGCGGAGAAACGGGGCGCGGGCGCCGGCTGGGTGATCCCGCCGAACTCGGTGAAGGTGGCGCGGGCTGCCAGGTGCGGGTGGTGCGGGGCCTCGCGCAGCGAGAGCACGGGCGCCACGCAGGCGTCGGTGCCCTCGAAGACCGCCGTCCACTGCGCGCGCGTACGGGACTTGAAGCGCGCGGCGACGACCTCGCGCAGTTCGCCCCAGCGGGCGAGGTCCTTGCGGGCGGGTGCCTGGTCCTTGATGCCGAGCAGGTCCACGAAGGTGTCGTAGAACTGCTGCTCCAGCGCCCCGACCGCCATGTACTGGCCGTCGGAGGTCTCGTACGTCCCGTAGAAGGGGCAGCCGCCGTCGAGGAGGTTGGCCCCGCGCCGGTCCTGCCAGCCGCCGGCGGCCATCATCCCGTGGATCATGGCGGTGAGGTGGGCGGTGCCGTCGACGATGGCGGCGTCCACGACCTGGCCGGTGCCGCCGGGGGTGCGGGCGTGCTGGAGGGCGGCGAGGACGCCGATGACCAGGTAGAGCGAGCCGCCCGCGTAGTCCCCGACGAGGTTGGCGGGCACGGCCGGGGGCTCGCCCGGGTTGCCGATCATCCCGAGGGCGCCGGTGACGGCGATGTACGCGATGTCGTGCCCGGCGGTGTGGGCGAGCGGGCCGCCCTGGCCCCAGCCGGTCATCCGGCCGTACACGAGCCGCGGGTTGCGGGCGTGGCAGTCGGCCGGACCGACGCCGAGCCGCTCGGCGACCCCGGGGCGAAAGCCCTCGATGAGCACGTCGGCGCGCTCGACCAGCTCCAGGACCCGGGCGGGGCCCTCGGCGGACTTCAGGTCGACCAGGACCGAGCGCTTGTTGCGGTTGGTGATGTCGAAGTCCGGATTGACCGCGAGTCCGCCGCCGCCCGGGCGGTCCACCCGTACGACGTCCGCCCCCAGGTCGGCCAGGAGCATGGCGGCGAAGGGGCCCGGCCCGATGCCCGCCAGCTCGACGACGCGCACTCCGGCGAGCGGGCCGCGTCCGCGTGCGGCGCCCTGCCCGTTGCTGCCTGTCACTGCCATCGAGCCCCCAGCTTCTCTGCGTTCCCTGGCGTGCGACTGTGTGACACAACTGATGTAACACCAGTGATGCTAGGAACGTGTTCCACTCAGCACAAGCCCCGGCGAGCAAGCGCTTAGCCGGTTGGCCCGATCCGCGCGTCGAGCTCCTTGACGAGCCGCTTGAGCGCGACCGACCGGTAGCTCTCCTCCACCCACTCGCACAGCACCTGGCGCGAAGGCGCCCCCTTCTCCCCCAGCGGTACGGACACCCAGCCCGACCGGCCCAGACCGTACCCGGTGGGCTCCGCGCCGGGCGCGGTCATCGCGTGGCCGTGCAGCGCCTCGTCCTTGAGCTTCACGGAGAGCCCGGGCGGCTGGGGCCCGTCGGCGTTCCCCAGGAAGACGAAGATCTTCTTGTTGACCTTCACCACGCAGTCCTCCGGTCCCCACGGGTGATCCTCCACGGCCTCCGGGAGCCCGAGGGCGAACTCCCGTACCGCCTCCCACTTGCGCACCGCAGCCTTCATCGACGCCTCCATTTACCGCAGGTCACACCTGGTCGCACGGACAGTCGGAACTCACGCTAGCCTCAGCCCCCGACACCAGCTGGGAGGAGCGGGCATGAACGCACAGGTTCGGCACGGCGATCAGGAACGGGCCTACGACGTCGTGCTCTTCGGCGCGACCGGATTCGTGGGGGCGCTCACGGCCGAATACCTCGCCGCGCACGCCCCCGCGGGCTGCCGGTGGGCCCTCGCGGGCCGCGACACCGCGAAACTGGAGCGGCTGCGCGAGCGGCTGGCCGCCATCGACCCGTCGTGCGCGCGGCTTCCCCTGCTGCGGGCCGACGCCCGGGACGCCGCGACGCTGGCCGAATTGGCCGCGTCCACCCGGGTGCTGGCCAGCACCGTCGGCCCGTACATCTGGTACGGGGCGGAGCTCGTCGCCGCCTGCGCCGAGGCGGGTACCGACTACCTCGACCTCACCGGGGAGCCGGAGTTCGTGGACCGGATGTACGTCGAACACGACGCGCGGGCCCGCGAGACCGGCGCCCGCCTCGTGCACGCGTGCGGCTTCGACTCGATCCCGGCCGACCTCGGGGCGTACTTCACGGTGCAGCAGCTGCCCGCCGGGGTGCCGCTGCGCGTGGACGGCTTCATGCGCTCCAACGCCCTCGTCTCGGGCGGCACCCTGACCACCGCGCTCACCGCACTGGGCCGCGGGCGCCAGCACCTGGCCGCGGCCCGGGCGCGCCGACTCCATGAGCCCCGGCTGCCGGAGCGCCGGGTCCGGGGGCCGCTCGGCGCGCCGCGGTACAGCTGGGAGACCGGCACCTGGGCGCTGCCGCTGCCGACGCTGGACCCCCAGGTGGTGGCCCGGTCGGCGGCCGCGCTGGAGCGGTACGGGCCGGACTTCCGCTACCGGCAGTACGCCTCCGTACGGCACCTGCCCGTCGCGGTGGCCGGCGCGGCGGCGGTGGGCGCGACGGTGGCGCTGGCTCAGGTCCCGCCCGTGCGGCGGTGGCTGGCGAGCCGCTGGGAGCCGGGGCAGGGGCCGGACGCGCAGCGGCGGGCGCGCAGCTGGTTCACGGTGCGGTTCGTGGGCGAGGGCGGCGGGCACCGGGTGTTCACGGAGGTGTCCGGCGGCGACCCGGGCTACGGGGAGACGGCGAAGATGCTGGCCGAGTCGGCGCTCTGCCTGGCCTACGACGCCCTGCCCGAGACCTCCGGTCAGCTCACCCCGGCGGTGGCGATGGGCGACGCCCTGCTGGACCGGCTCCAGAAGGCGGGAATCCGCTTCCGGGTGGCCGACGCCCGCTGATCCGGGCCGGGCGCGAGGGGGCCCGGCCGCCGCACGTGGCGGGGGTCAGGACGCCTCGCGCAGGGCCCGCCGGCACAGGGAGTCGGCGTGCCGGGTGGTTTCGGGGATCCGGAAGCGGGGGCTCAACTCCAGCGCGTGCGCGCAGGCGTTGTCCAGCGAGACGCGGTGGCCGACGGAGACGTACACCGGCTTGATGCCGTCCTGCGTCCGCAGCGCCCGCCCGACCACCGCGCCGTCGGCCGCGAGCAGCGGGGCCGCGTCACCGCGCCGGGCGCCCGGTTCCTCGTACGTGAAGGTGAACGGGTTCTTCGCGACGCCGATGCTCGGCAGTCCGGTGACCACCCCGAGGTGGCAGGCGAGGCCGAAGCCGCGCGGGTGGGCCAGGCCGTAGCCGTCGCAGACGACCAGCCCGGGGGTGACGGTCAGGGCGTCGAGCGCGGCCAGTACGGTCGGCAGCTCCCGGAAGGCGAGCAGCCCGGGCACGTAGGGGAAGCTGACGTGCCCGACGGCGGTGGTCTCCTCGACGACCTGGAGGGTGGCCGCGTCGAGGACGACGGCCGCGGCGGCGACCAGGTCGCGCTCGTCGTCGTAGGCGACGTCGACACCGGCGACCAGCCCGCGTCCCGGCAGGGGGCCCGCCTCGTCCAGCACGACCAGATTGCGCAGTTCGTCTTGTATCGCCCGGGCCTCGGCCTCGTCGGCGGGGGTCTTCACACTCGTCATGTGGAGCGAGAGTAGCCTGGCGATCATGTTCGTCATGGAGCTCACCTACACCGCGCCCGTCGAAGCCGTCGAGGAAGAGATGGACGCGCACATCGCCTGGCTGGACGGCTATTACGCGTCCGGCGTCTTCCTCGCCTCCGGCCGCAAGGTCCCGCGCGACGGCGGCGTCATCCTGGCCGCCGGCGTCTCCCGGGGGGAGATCGAGAAGATCGCGGCCGAGGATCCCTTCACGGTGGCGGGCGTGTGCGCCTACCGCATCACGGAGTTCATCGCCACGAAGACCTCGGCGGACCTCGCGACGGTACGGGAGAACCCGGCGGCCTAGCGGTGGTTTGTTGGACCGGGGTGTAGAGATCAAGGGGTCTGCCTGCGCCGACGGCGTTGATCAGGGCTTGGCCGTGGCTTGGCTTGGCTTGGCTTGAGAGCCGTCACGAACGGCAGGCCCGCCTCGCCGAGTCGCCTGCGGAAGCTGTCCTGGTCCGCATGGACGAGTCCGGTCCGCTCGGCCTCCAGCCCCACCCGGACGACAGTGGGCCGAGCGCGGCGGCCGACACAAGGTCCCGGACCGCGAGCCGAGGCCGGAACAACGGACGACCTGCACGCGTCCGCACGGAGTTCATGCCGCCCCGCCGGGCGGGACGCGGCCAAACCGCCCCGCACAACGTGGTCACGGAGTGGGTCCGAGGCCTGTCCGCAGCCGTCGGCGGTCGGGCCGGCCGACGGCGTCCGCGTCGGTCAGCGGGTGCGGAGACTGCTGGTGTACACGTCCGTACGGTTCTGTGGTGCGCCGGAGTGGGTCTCGGTGAGCACAGCCCGTACTCCCTTGCCGTCTGCCACCAGGCCTTGGTAGTCGCCGAGGAAGTAGCCCCCGGCGAACGGCGCCTGCAGCCAGTCGAAGATCCGCGAGATGCGTCGCTCGACCCGGCGCTTCGGGTCCCCGTGCGGCAGGGTGGCCAGCTGGTAGGCGGTGGGCAGGGTGGTGGTGTCGCCCGGCTCGAGGAAGCGCAGGTCGCAGTAGGTGAGTGCGACCGTGCCCCGCTCGTCGACCGCGATCGACGGGGAGAAGGCCGGCACGCCCTTCGGGCTGATCAGCTCCGGGGCTCCCCAGGTGCGTCCGCCGTCGGTGGAGCGCACCAGCTGGACGGAGTCGAACCTGCCGCCGGAGAAGTCCGAGCCCTCATAGGCCATGTACAGCGCGCCTGTCTTGGGGTCGACGGCCGGGCTCGGCAGGGTGGCCGCGGCGCGCAGCAGTTTGGTGGGGTCGTTCGGGTCGACCTCCGGTACGGAGGTGTCCCGGGCCACGATGACCGGGGCGCTCCAGGTCTCTCCGGCGTCGGTCGAGGTGACCACCTCGTAGCGGGCTTCGACGACGGTGCTCAGGTCCTCGGAGTAGGTGATCCGGTCGAAGAAGTCGTACAGGGTGCTGGTGCGCCTGTCGACGACGATCAGATGACCGATGGTCTGGGTGTTGGGCACGCTGCTGGTGTCGACGAACGGCCGGGCCCCGCTCCAGGTGCGGCCGCCGTCGCGGGTGAGGGAGATGTAGCCGGGACCGTCGAGGGAGCTGGGGCCGGGTGGGTCGTTGTCGAGGCGGTTCCAGACCTGGTAGGCGGTGCCCTTGCGGATCGGATCGGCGGTGAGTGAGGGCTTGTCGTTGAAAAACGGCTGCTCGTCGACGTGCGTGGTGGTGAGGTTCTGCCAAGTGCGGCCGCCGTCACGGGACGTGACTGCCAGGAGGGCGCTGCGCGTGCTCTTCGTGAAGTCGACACCCTCCCCACTGGCGTAGACCGTGCCGTCCGGTCCGGTGCTCACCCAGGGGTCGGAGGCCCGTTCGTAATCCGCGCCGCCGGGGGCACACAGGCTGAACGGCAGCGTGCTCCGGTGAAAGGTGTGTCCGTCCGTGGTCCAGCCGGCCGCTAGCCCACGGGCGCCGCCGTCGTTCCAGCGGTCCTGCTGGAACACGGTGACCACGCGCTTGGGGTCGCGCGGATCGACGGACAGGTACGGCTCGACCTCGGTGGCCGGGTGGACGATGCTGTCGGGGGACCTCGCTCCGATGGTGCACTTCGCGTACGGGTCTCCGTGGGACACCTTGACCAGTTGTGTGCCGTCGGGGTTCCGGTCTGCTGCGGCGGGAGTCGCGCCGGTGACCGTGACGAGCAGGAGCGCGGCGGTGGTGAGGGCGGTCAGGGGCAGGAAGACGCGCATGCGGGATTTCCTCCGGGCCTGTCGGCTGGGACACGGGACCGCCGGCATCGGGGCGGCCTGGGGCGCGGAGGCGTACCGGAACGCGAGGGTGGGGCGACTCCGCTTGGTCCTTTTCGGCGTTGCGGCCGGTGCCCTTGATGGGCCGAACGACGGAGTCATCCCCCGGAACTTCGAGGAGCACGGCGGAGCCGACCGGCGGGTGCACCGTGCCGGTCGGCTCCTTGGCTCAGACGGGTTGGTGGAGCGGGATGACCTGCTGGACCTCTTCCAGGGTGGGGATGAATCGAGTAGCCGAGGGGGATCTCACCCCTCGGCCCTCACAGAACCGTGCTTAACAGTCTCCCGTTACACGGCTCTTGTCGTTCTGATCATCAGATCTCGCAGGCAGCAGTGGTGAGGCGCCAGTGCGCGAACATCCGCGGGTACCGCTGGGCGATTTCCACGAGCTTCGCGTGGGCCTTCCGACGGCTTGCGAGCCGTTTGTACTTCTTGCGGATCCAGCGCACCAGGTAGGCGTTGATGCGCATCACGAAGGGGAACAGCTCCCACGACCGGAAGCGTCCGTAGTAGTTGATCCACCCCCCGACCACACGGTTGATCGTGCGGGCGAGGTCTCCGAAGGAGGTGCGGGCGCGGCGGTGCAGTTGCCAGGAACGCACCTCGCGACCGATCCGGGTCAGGGCCTGCCTGCTGATGGCCGGCTCGAACGACAGGAACTGCCTGCCGTGCCGAGTCCGGTTCTTCCTGGGGCGAAACGTGTACCCGAGGAACGTGAACGACGTGTGCTCGTAGGAGCCGCGTCGCTTGCGGTCCTTGCAGTAGACGATCCGGGTCTTGTCCGGGTGCAGCTGCAACCCGACTTCGACCATCCTGCTCCTGAGCGCGGCCAGCACCTGGCGGGCCTGGCGCTCGGTGACGCAGTGCAGCACCGCATCGTCCGCATAGCGTTCGAACCAGACGCTCGGGAATTCCCGGGCCATCCAGGCGTCGAACGCGTAGTGCAGGAACAGGTTCGCCAGGACGGGAGACACCGGGGCCCCTTGCGGGGTCCCGCGTTCCCGCTCCAGCAGGGAGCCGTCGGGCATGACGAGCGGGGCGGCGAGCCACCGACGCGCGTACAAGTTCACCCAAACCGCGTCGGTGTGAGACTCCACCGCCTTGACCAGCAGGTCCCAGGGCACGCTGTCGAAGAACTTGGCGATGTCGAACTCCACCACCCAGTCCCGCTTCCAGCAGCGCTCCCGGCACTTTTCCACCGCGTCCAAGGCGGACCGTCCAGGCCGGTATCCGTAGCTGTCCGGGTGGAATACAGGGTCCACCCTTCGCACCAGATGCCGGGCCACGACGGTCTGCGCCACACGATCGGCGACAGCGGGAATGCCGAGCATTCTCGTGCCGCCTCCGTTTGGCTTGGGGATCTCCACCGCGCGCACCGGCGGCGGGAAATACGAGCCCGACGACATACGGTTCCAGACCTTGTACAGGTTGCCCTTCAGGTCCTTCTCGAAGTCCTCGATGCTCTGCCCGTCCACTCCGGGTGCGCCCCTATGTGACCTGACTTCCTCCCACGCCTCCTTGACTTCCCACTTCGAAATATCAAACGGCTTGATCTGAGACTTCAACTGGCCCATCGCACTCCTCCCGGGCTACTGCCCGGTTGATGTGATCAACTCAGTCACGAACGACCCGGCCCCTTCGCTCCACCCCCGTTACAGGGGCTTCGTCACTACTACGGGCCGGTCTGCCAGCAGGGTCCGCATCGGTACTCGACCCCTCACGGTGTCCTCCGCTCGGGGCACTCCCTCTCCCCCGACCTTGCGTCGGGGCGTATCGGACCTGCCTTCTCCTGTTCCGTGCGAGAGCCGCAGACCGGACTCACGTCGCCTACATGCCGGACACCACCTGGCCAATAGACGGGCACCCGCCAGGCTCATCCCGGAGTTCTTGACACACCCCGGTTTTGATGTCGTCTGGTTTCCTTACGACACGTCAGCAGCGATTCACTTGCGTTCGTCTTCCCGGTCCCCACCTGACGCCTCTTACGACGCCTTTTCCTCATCGCTCACCACGACAGTCTTCAGCTAACGCAGCATGAGGCGGTTTGAAGCCTCCCCCCGCAGGGCGGCTCCGAAGGGCCACGAAACCTTCATCTCTCGCACAGCATCACTTCGGGAAATCGCTCCTACATGCAACTTCCTTTCATGTTCAGGACACACGTCAGGGGGAAATCCGAAATCAATACAGCCAGGAAATGCGAACGACCTCGTCGGTCACTGTATGACGACATGGCCGAGGCCGTTCAGGACGGCGGCGAGCGCGGTGTTCAGGACGGCGCGGACCGTCTCGAAGAGGTGGCGGCCTTGGCTTCGAGACGGTCGGCGTCCATCCTCGCGAGTGCCGCGGTGTCGAGACGGGCGCGGGCGATGCATCCAACGGTGGACCGGGGGCCGTCACCCCATACGCACCGCGCCGGGTGCACCGGCCGGACTGGTCGCCCAGCCGTGCGCCGACCGGTCAAGTGATCGGCTGCGAGGTCCCGTCAGGCAGCGTGCAGACGTAGCCGCCGTAGGGGCGTCCAACGATCTGTCCGCCGTCGGCCGTGCAGTCGTCTCTGGAAATGTTCGGAGACGAGGCGGCCCCGGCGCTGACAGCGCCGACGGCGCTCACGCCGGCAAGGGCTGCCGCGGCCAGGGCGAGGCCCAGGATTCTTCGTATGCGCATGACTTCCTCCTCCTCTCAGGCGCCTTCGTTCGGCCTTCGGGAAGGACAAGTCTCAAGACGACGGCGCCCTCCTGCTCAGCATGGGCGCTCCGCATGAGGCCCGCGAGGCGAGGCTGGGCGCCGCGCCCGGGCAGTGACTGCCCGGCCCCGGAGAGGCATGACGTCACCGGCCTCGACCGGCCGCACCGGTACGCCGCGTGCGGGTCGGTAGAAGCGGGGCGACGTCGATGTCCTTGGCGTCGAGACTGCCCACCGGGGCCGCCTTGTGGCCGGGCAGGCCGAGGGTTGAGGAGGAGACGGGCCGTACCTGCCTCCGACCGGTGCCTCCGACCGGTGCCGGCGGGCGGCTGCCGCGCGCGGGCCTCTAACGCGGTTCGTGGGCCGCCGCCCGGCAGGCACCGGTCGCGGCGCCGCCCGCCACTCCGGCCCCGGTCAGCCCGGTCACACAATTCTGCAGGTCTCCGACCACGCCACGGCTGCAGGCCGCTGTGACGGAGCCGGAATCGGTGGCACCGGCCAGTTCGGCCATCTGCGTGCAGGCGGGGATGTCCGCCCGGACCGCGGGAGCGGCGAGGGCCGCACCGCCGAGGGTGAGGGTCAGGCCGGTGAGGGCACCTGCGATACGGGTCGACGTGCGCATGGGACGCACCTGCCTTCCGGGTTGGTCGCGCGGTCCTGGTCCCGGCGGGCCGGATCCACGCGGCAATGCCGCCTGGCGACGCTCGGTGAGTGGTGCCCCCGGCCGGCGGGCTCACAGGCTGACCGCACGATTCTGCGTCGCATCCATTGAGCCGCACCGGGACATGGTCGCCAGGCCGAAGGAGAGGGCCGCGGACCGGATGAGACGCACTCGGACCTCCACTCGCGGGCCCCTCACTCCAGCGTCGCATCCTCTCCCCCACCCGTCCTGGGCACCCGCGGGGCGGCCGCGCTGAGTGACTGCGATGGTGCGAAGCGCGGTGGCCGGCCCGTCCGGCCGGCCAGGTGGATCGGACGGCCCAGCGTCCCGCCCGGCCTGTTCCCCGCACACCGCCGGGCGCGGCTCAGCCGGGGAGGCGGCAGGCCTTCGCTTCCCCGCGAGGTGCCGGGCCGCCACTGCGGTGGCACTTCACGGCGAGCGCCGATGGGAGGCCAACGGGGTCGCCGTGTCGCCGGGGAGAGCGAAGCCCGGCAGGGCCGCGGCCTATGCCGGTCTCCAGCATGTCGCCACACCGGACCGGGCGCTGTGGGCGCGGGCGACGTCGCGGGTACGGCGGCCCCCGAGGCAGGCGCCGACGGCAGCGCCCCTCCCCAGCGTCCCGGCTGAGCGCGGCGCCGGGTTCGCGTCGCTGGGTCTGAGCAACGCCAAAACGGCGTGCTGCCCCGGCAGGCAGTTGGGGGTGGTCGCGCCAGTGCGGGGAGGTGAACAGGCCGGTGAGCGCGATGACTTCGGGGTAGGCGGCCACTTCGATTCGGGGCTCGGAGGGACGGCGGGGATCACCGAACGGGTCCTCGCCCAGCACTTCGAGTCGGCGGTTCCACCTCTGCCGAAGAGGCTCTCCGCGACTCTGTCGGGAATCTTGAGATCCGGGGTCACTTTCCTTGGCGCCACCACAGCGCAGTCGACCATTTCCATAAACTATGAATATAAGACTGCTATGTTTTGAGCATGAGTCGTCAAGACACCGCTCCTGGCGCGTCCGCCGCCATCGGGGCAGCCCTCTACGGGCTGGCCACCAGGGCCGCGAGACGCCTGCCCCGGGACATGAGCCTGACGTCCGCCGCCACCCTGGCCACCCTGGACCGGACCGGCCCGCGGCGCATCACCGATCTGGCCGCGGTCGAGGGCGTCACCCAGCCCGCGATGACCGCCCTGGCCCGGGTGATGGAGGAGTCCGGCCTGGTCGAGCGGCGGGGCGACGCGTCCGACAAGCGGGTCACGCTGGTGTGCCTGACCGAGGCCGGCGCCTCCTACGTCCGGACGCGGCGCCAGGCGGGCGTCCACGCGTTCGAGCGGTTGATCGGCGAGCTCACCGGCGACGAGGTCGAGGCGCTGGTGGCGGCCCTTCCGGCGCTGAAGCATCTGGCAGAACTCGAAAGCCAGGACCGCGAAGGGCCGAAGCAGTGACCGGGCGGCCGGTCGGCGGGGTCGCGGTGAAGGCGTTCCCGGTGGCCCGTTCCGAGGCGCGGCTGCTGGTCCCCGCCCTGATGTTCATCGCTCTGGTCGTGGCGGCGGTCGCCAGCCTCGGGACGCCGCTCATCACCAGCGTGGCGACCTCGTTCCACGTCTCGCTCGGCAGCGCGCAGTGGACGCTGACCGTCGCGCTGCTCAGCGGCGCCGTCGCCACGCCGGTCCTGGGCCGGCTCGGAGCCGGCCCGCACCGGCGGGCCACGATCCTCGCCACGCTGGCGGTCGTCGTCGCCGGCAGCGCGCTCACCGTGCTGCCGCTGCCGTTCGCGTGGCTGCTGGTCGGCAGGGCGGCCCAGGGCGTCGGGCTCGGGCTGACGGCGCTGATGATGGGCGTGGCCCGGGACCACCTCCCCGAGGAGCGCAGCGCGGCCGTGATCGCCCTGATCTCGGTGGCCTCGATCATCGGGGCCGGCGTCGGCTACCCGCTGGCCGCACTGCTCGCCGAGCTCGGCGGGGTACGGGCCGCCTACGGCCTCGGCCTGGCCGTCACCGCCGCCGCCCTCCTGACCGCGTGGCGCTCCATGCCCGAAGCCCCCGAAGGCCGCTCCGCCCACGTGGACGTGGCAGGCGCGGTCGTCCTGGCCGCTGCGCTGCTCCTGGTGCTGTTCCTCGCCGGCGAACGGAATCTGTGGAGCCGGCACCTCGCCGTGACGGCGGGCCTCGCCGTCGTCGCGGTGGTGCTGCTCTGCGTCTGGGCCGTCATCGAGCTGCGCAGCAGGACGCCCCTGGTCGATGTGCGGGCGGTGCGGCACCCGGCGGTCGCCGGGGCGAACCTCGCCATGTTCGTCGGCGGGATCGGCACATACCTCCTGCTCACGCTCAGCACCCGGTACGCGCAGACGCCGCACGGCGCCGGCTACGGCTTCGGGCTGACGACCTTCGTCGCCGGGCTGGTCCTCATCCCGTTCTCGGTGCTGGGGTTCGTCGCCGGCAAGCTCACGCCGCGGGTCCGGACGCGGATCGCCGACCCCCTGCTCCTGGCCGGCAGCGCCGTCGTGGTCGGCGGCGGGTTCGCCCTGTTCGCGGCGGCCCGGTCGGACCTGGCCGAACTGTTCGCGGCGATGGGCGTGCTCGGCTTCGGCGTCGGCGGCTTCTCGGCCGCGATGCCCGGCGTCATCCTGGCCGTCACCCCCAAGAGCGAGACGTCGAGCGCCATGAGCTTCAACTACGTCGTCCGCAGCGTCGGGTACTCCCTGGGCAGCGCCATCGGCGGCCTGATCCTCGCCACGGGCACCGGCCCCGGCCACCTCTTCCCCGACGACAGCGCCTACACCACCGCGGCGCTGGTCGGCATCGGCGCCATGGCGATCACGACGCTGACAAGCCTCGCTCTCGCCCGCCGACGCTCGTCCGAGACCAACCCGTAAGTCAGATGCACTCATCCCAACACTGGAGGTTCCATGCCCAAGGGCTACTGGGTCAGCGCCTACCGCACCATTTCAGACCCTGAGCTTGATCTTTAACCTCGTTGTTCTTTCAAGCGGACGTGTTCGGTGAGTGTCTCTGCTCGTTTCACTGTCTTGCCAGGCTCGTGTCGTGGTGCT